>JAEWHY010000008.1 GCA_023387555.1 Pseudomonadota bacterium | reverse complement strand
GGCCAGAACAGAGCCGACTTTCATCCCCGAGAACAGATAGGGCAAGGACCCTGGAAGCTGGATCCGGGTGAAAATCTGCCAGCGCGTTGCATGAAGGGCGTTCACAAGTTCGAGCAATTCCGGCTCGGTTTCGCGCAGCCCCCGCAACGTCGTGAGCAAAATCGGGAAGAACGCGATCGCAAAGGCGATGACGATGTTGGTCAGAACGCCGTAACTCATCCACACGATCACGAGCGGACCGAGCGCCACCTTCGGAATCATGTTGAAGGTGACGAGCAGCGGCATCAAGAGCGCGAGCCCCCAGCGGCTCCACGTAAAGATCAGCGCGAAGAATACGCCGAGAATGGTCGCCAGAAGGAAGCCGCCGAATATCTCAACGGCCGTGACAGCCGTGTTGGTCCACCAGTCGTAACGCTCGTTGCCGAGCGTTGCGACGGTGGCGATCGGGGATGGCAGCACGAAAGCTGGAATGTTGCCGAGCCTGACCGCAAGATACCAAGCGAGGACGGCAAGCACATGGGCGAGGACCGCTAGACTCGCCAGCTGTAAGGATTTGTGCCGCACAGGTCGCTTCAGTTGGTCTTGCGAGCGGGAAGCCGCAACGACTTGTCGAGGAACGAGTTGGTGTAGACCGCGTCTGCCTTGAAGGGTTGCTTGAGTTCAAAGGTTTCGCTCACCACCGCGAGATCTTCCTCGACCCGCTTCGGCACGAACCATCCGAAGGCCTCGGTGCGGAAGGCCTCATCGTCCATCAGCGCCGAAACCGTAAGCTGCCAATTTTGCATCTCCTCGTCGGCCTTGATACCCGAAACCACAGCCGTCATTGCGGCAACGCAAGGCTCCGGGGTCTGCACGCAATGCAGATAGGCACGCTGCGACACCCGTATCACGGCGCGTACTGCATCCGGCTTTTCCTTGAGAAACTTGCCGTTGGCAATCAGGCTGTTGCCGTAAAGATTGAGGCCAAGCGACCGCCACGAAGCGAACCCGAGATCGGCGCCGATCTCGCGCTGCATGATGTAATGATAGTTATAGAAGAACGTAGTGCCATCGACCTGCTTGGAGAGCAGCGCAGCGGGCTTCGCCGCCGGGTTGATGTTGACCCAGCCCACGCCGTTTGGATCGATGCCCATGCGCTTCGCGATTGCGGGCCACATGACGCGGGCAGCATCTCCAGGCGGGTTGCCCAGCTTGCGACCCACGAAGTCCTTGGCCGAGTTGATGCCGGACGACTTAAGCCAGTAGAAGCCCTGTGGCGAATTCGCGAAGATATTCATCACCGCGACAAGGTCGGCGCCCGCACCTCGGGCGACCATCACAGAACCGAGGTCGGCAATACCCATCTCCGCGCCAGCGCCGACACGTGCCGACGATGCGCCCGAGCCACGCGCGACTTCCAGCTTCACGTCGACGCCGGCGTCACGATACCAGCCTTGTTGAATGGCGTAATACAGGGGCGCATGATCGCCGGACGGCACCCAGTTCAGCACAAGCGTCACACGTTCCTGCGCAGAAACCGGCGATACAATCTGCAAGCCGAGGACGGCAAAGGCCGTCGCGAACCACTTTCGCATGATATTCCCCCCTGGGCGCTCTGTGTCGCCTTCGATGCCTGATGCTCTGGCGTCAATTAACTAGTTAATTAGCTTATGCGGGCTGCAGGCAAAAGGTCAAGCCGGTCTTTTGGAGGCCGGGAGACGTTGGGCGCCATCGTCACCTTCGCGAAGATAGGTCAGCACGACATCCACGATGTGACGGCGACGACGTTCGCGCCGTGCACGAGCATTGAGATCGGTGCGCAGGATCACGCTGAGCGTGTGCCGGTTTGAAAGGTAAAAGTAGGACAGGCCCGTGATGGTAATGAACAATTCCTGCGCGTCTACCGCGGCGCAAAAAACACCTTGCTCCCGTCCTCTCACTAACTGCCGTTCGAGCAGGGAAAGGAGTGGATCATAGAGATGCGCGATGCGCTCCGAGCCGCGAATGTGCTCCGCGTGGTGGATATTCTCGGTAGAGAGCAGCCTGATTACGTCGTCGGAGGCAACGAACAGGTCGAAAGTCGCCTCTGTAAAGCGCCGAATTGCCTGTTCGGGTGCAAGAGTTTCGAGTTCAAGGTCGCCGTGATGCGATCGCACGTCGCTATAGACATCTTCCATCACCGCAACGAAAAGCTGCTCCTTCGATCCGAAATAGTGGTAGAGCAAATTCGGGTTGACGCCGGCCGCTCGAACGATGCTTTCTGTTCTCGCGCCCGCGAATCCCTTCTCGGCGAACTCTGCGCGCGCGCAAGCCAGAATGCGGCTGCGTGTATCGCTCTGCTGGCTGCGCGAGTTCGACCTGCCGGAGCGTGCGGACGGCTTCCCCATCGTTGTATTTGTCACGGCAGCGTTTTTCGCCGGATTGCGCGTGGACTTTGCTGTTTTCTGCATAACCAACCTATTCCCGCGGTTCCGGCAGATTGCAAGCGTCCGCCTCTTGGCACTTGACCAGCCGAACAGCAGAAGCCTATTTTTAACTAACCACTTAATCAAGCCGAGCATGACGAACGCCTCGGCAGGGAGGCATTGATGAATAGGCCGAGGCAAGGATTAGCTGCGCATGTCTTCGGCATCCAGTTCTGCTTTCGGGCCGTCCGTTGAGCATCTCCCACCCCACCCGCCGCCGCGAGGACCAGCGCCACGTGACAGGTCGCGGTGTTTTCGCCGACGATCTGAACCTGCCTGGACAGGCGCATGCGGTCTTTGTCCGCTCAACGCTTGCGCATGGGATTTTGCGCGGCATCCAAGCGGAGGCCGCTCGTAACGCGCCGGGTGTCCTTGGAGTCTTCACCGCGGAGGACCTTGCGGCGGCCGGTATCGGCAAAATCCCCTATTTGCCGATCCCTGGGTTTGCGATGCCGACGCCGGTCGACGCGCCTCGGCCGCCTCTCGCGGTTGGGAAGGTGCGTCATGTCGGCGAGCCATACGCTGTGGTCGTTGCGGAGACCCGATTGCAGGCGGAAGATGCAAGCGAACTCGTCACGGCCGAGATCGATCCGCTGCCAGCCGCCGTGGACACCATTCGCGCCGTGCAAGATGGCGCGCCGCTGGTCTGGGACGATGCGCCCAACAACATATCACTCACGTGGCGAGGTGGTGATCCTGATACGACCACTGAAGCCTTTTCGCGTGCGGCTCATGTCACGCGGCTTCGTATTGTCAACAACCGGGTGATCGCCAATCCGATTGAGCCGCGCACCGCGATCGCCAGCTATGATACGGCGGCCCAAGCCTGGCAGCTCATCTGTGCAAGCCAAGGCGTGCAATACATGCTGCGTGTGCTCTGTGACCACACTTTCAAGGTGCCGCGCGAGCGCATGCTCGTCTTCACACACGACGTTGGCGGCGCGTTCGGCGTGAAGGAGCAGCCCTATCCCGAGGATGTCGCGATCCTTCATGCCGCGCGCGTGCTGGGCCGTCCGGTGAAATGGCAGGGCACGCGCGCCGAGCACTTGCTGTCGGACAATCATGCCCGCGATGCGGTTATGGACGCGGAACTGGCGCTGGACCGCGATGGGAATTTCCTCGCAGTCCGGCTGTCGGTGCTCGACGCGATGGGGGCCTATTACTCCGTTCACGGGCCTTACGTCACGATCCGGAATACGACGAACGGATTGCCGCTCGTCTATCGAACGCCCAGCATCGACGTTACCGTGAACCTTGTGATGACCAACACGGCCTCGATCGGGCCCTACCGCGGTGCCGGGCGCGAGGCAGCGGCGCTGGTGATGGAGCGGCTCGTGGATGCGGCGGCACGCGAGACCGGCCGCGATCCGCTTGCATTGCGGCGGCAAAATCTGATTGCGGCCTCCGCAATGCCTTATCGTTCGCCGTCGGGTCGAATGTATGACAGCGGGGACTTCGAAGCGGTGCTGGACAAGGCGCTGTCTCTTGCCGACTGGAACGGTTTTGCAGATCGAGAGGCTGAATCGCGTGCCCGCGGCAAGCTACGCGGTCGTGGGATCAGTTGCTTTCTCGAATGCGTCGGCGGTCTCCTTTACGAAAGCGCTGACATCCGTTTTGCCGCCGATGGCGGCATCGACCTGGTGGTCGCCACCCAATCCAGTGGTCAGGGGCATGAAACTAGCTTTGCGGGACTGGTGAGCGCACATCTTGGGGTCGATCCCGAACTGGTGAGGCTGCGCCAGGGCGACAGCCGAGACGTACCGCGCGGCCTGGCATCGATCGCCTCGCGCTCGATGCTGATGGCCGGCTCGGCTCTGTTCCTTTCATGCGTCGAAGTCGTGCGTAAAGGCCGTCTTCTCGCGGCCCGCCAACTCGAAGTCGATCCGAACGATATCGAGTTCGCGCAGGGAGAATTCCGTGTTGCCGGCACCGATCGTGGCATCATGCTGCTCGCTCTGGCGCAATGGCTTCGGGAGAGGTCGGATATTCCGGCCGGTCTGCCGACGACGCTCGATTCGACCGGCGACTTCGATGCCGACGAACTGAATTTTCCGAACGGATGCCACATCTGCGAAATCGAGATCGATCCGGATACAGGTCAATCCAATGTCGTTCGCTACACCGCCGTGGACGATGTCGGCGTTGTCATCAACCCGACGATTGTGCATGGCCAGTTGCAGGGCGGTATCGCGCAGGGAATCGGTCAGGTCTTGATGGAGCACATCGTCTATGACGAGGACGGCCAACTACTGACCGGATCGCTGATGGACTATGGTTTGCCACGCGCCACGGACATCCCCGACGCGGTCGTCGGTCTTCATGAAGTTCCTGCGCTAAGCAATCCGCTGGGGGTGAAAGGCGCGGGGGAGGCGGGCGTGACCGGCGCAGTCGCCGCTACCATAAACGCGCTGGCAGACGCCTTGTGGCGTGCCGGTGCGGAACCGGACATTCAAATGCCCGCCACAGCCGAGCGTATTTGGTTTGCCCTATCGCAGAAACGTCAGAAATAGCCGATTCTGTCTGCCGCCGCGCTCGCGATTGTTCGGAAGGATTGGAGGCGCGAAGGCAAAACTCTAGTCGCCTTAGCGATGTGCCGGATACCGCTAAAAGCGATCCTGCGAGTTGCCGCATGTCACTGTTGCGCCATCGCTCCGTCTGCCTGCGCGTTGTAGCGACAATCCGGCAACTGAGCGCCGCTATGAAATTGCTTTGTCCGCACACTGGATGGCTTGTCGATGCCGCAAGATGCGGATGATAACGATGTCCATGCCACTGCGGCGTGGCGGCGATATCGTCCTGAAAAACGGCCTGCGTCATCCAATGCCTACACGTGCATGCCATGCATGCGCCGCCTATTGGCGTTGTCGACGATGCGTCGGCAGAAGCGCATCCATCGAACGGATTTGTTGATTCAATCAATCGAACGAATTGTTCGGTACGTGCATCACTCAGAGGCGCGGTGGGATTTTGCATGTGCACTCACGACTTGCGTCTTTTCAGCGATCATTCGATCGAATTGTGTTGTTAAAAACATCGATTTGGCTCGTTTGACATAGCGTCATGCTGCCGTCACTAGGACCGCAACCCGATGAAGTTCGGCGTTCCTAGAAACTGAACACTGCTGGTACTCGTGATCGAAGCGAAAGTGGACTGGTGCAAGAAGCTTGCGCCCGGAATTCTATTGTCAGTTGCCGTAGCCATGATGGCGCTTGCGATCCAGCGCATACCCGGCTTGGGCTTTCTAAGTCCCTTGATCATCGCGGCTGTCATCGGGATGGCGTGCCGCAGCCTCATTGATCTGCCGCCGCAGACCAGGGCCGGGATCGTGTTTTCAGCCAAGGCGCTGCTTCGGTTTGCCATCGTCCTGCTCGGCCTGCAATTGAGCGTCTGGCACATCGCGCAGGTTGGATGGATCGGCTTCATCGTTGCCGGGATTGCGGTGACCGCCACATTCGCTTTTACAGTCTGGTTTGGCCGCCTGATTGGCGTCAACGCGAAGCTCGTGGAACTGCTGGCGGCAGGAACCGCTGTGTGCGGAGCATCCGCAATCGTTGCCACCAACGCCATCACGCGGGCGGACGACGAGGATGTCGCCTATGCGCTTGGCAGCATCACATTTTTCGGAACCCTGGCGGTGATCGGCTATCCGATCCTGATGGCGGCGGCCGGTCTGTCTCCGAATGAATTCGGGCTGTGGGTTGGCGCTTCGATCCACGAAGTGGCTCAGGTCGTTGCTGCCGGGTTCCAGGGCGGCACGGAGGCGGGCAACACCGCGACCATTGTCAAGCTTGTCCGCGTGTTGATGCTGGCGCCGCTTCTCATGGTTCTGGTGTGGCTGCGGAGTCGCGTGGGTTCGGATCGCACCGCGTCCGGCGCGACTCCGGTTCCGGGCTTCGTGCTTGGGTTCGTCGCGCTGGTCATCCTCAATTCGCTGGTGAGCATTCCGCCAGCCATTACGCAGGCGTCCAGTGTGATTGTCGTCTCAATGCTGACGGTGGCTCTTGCTGCCATCGGATTGATGACGTCGTTCGGTAGCGTTCTGTCACGCGGGTTCAAGCCGCTTTTGGTCGCGGCGGCCTCGACGATCTTTATCGGGACGATCTGTCTGCTGCTCGCGAGGGCGCTGGCGAGCGCGCTGTAGCGCGCCAAAAGAGGCAGTAAAAGAGTGCCGGACCTTAACCAGCCCAGGTGATCGAAACGATTATCCAGGGTTGTTTGACAGTTATCGCGCAAACGGTAAAAGCCGAGGTTCATCAATAGAATGGGCCGTTTGGCGCTGGTGAATAACATTCTCTGGCCAGAGGCGTTTGAGGAAAAGTCATCCAATGAAGGCAGGTTTCAAGATCGATGTTTCTGAACTGACGGCCGTAGGGCACGATCTGAAGCGTCCGGAGTGTATCGTCTGCGCGCCGAACGGCACGCTGTATGTTGCGCATAAGGGCGGCGGCATCATGAAAATCGATGCCGCGGGAAATCAGACCCTTATTGGCGGCGACCTTCAGGTGCACGGACATGAGTTCGTGCCGAACGGTTTCGCACTGCTCCCGGATGGCACTTTCCTGATTGCGAATATGGGACACGGTGGCGGCCTGTGGTCGCTGACCGCCGACAGCGCGCTGAAGCCTTATCTCGATCAGGTCGACGGCGTGCCGCTCACCAAGGCGAATTATGTGTTCAATGACGAGCAGGGCCGCATCTGGCTGACGGTTACCACACGCGCCGATCCGCTGTCTCGCGCGATGACCGCGCTCGGTGCGCCCGAATGCAACGACGGCTTCATTTGCCTGATCGACCAGAAGGGGGCGCGCATCGTCGCCGAGGGCTTCGCATTCACCAACGAGGCGAAGATCGACCGCACCGGACAGCGGCTTTACGTTGCCGAAACACACGGGCGCCGCATCACGCGCTTCAATCTCTCGCCGTCTGGCGAGCTGACGGGCCGCGAGGTGTTCACGACATTCGGTCACGGTACATTTGCCGACGGCATCGCATTCGATGTTGAGGATCATCTCTGGGTCACCAGCGTGATCAGCAACAGACTGTTCCGCGTGGCGCCCGACGGCAGCCAGACGATCGTGCTGGCCGACAGCAAGCAGGACCTGATCGATTCCACCGAACGCGACCTGACCGATGGAAAGGTCACCAGGGAGCATTTCTACCGCAAGACCGGTGCGCGCGTCATGAACATGGCAAGCATCTCTTTTGGCGGCCCGGATCTGCGGACGGCGTATCTTGGCACATTGGCGGGCGACACGCTGTTGTCGTTCCGCTCTCCGGTGGCCGGTTTGCCGTTGCCGCATTGGAAATACGCCAGCTGATTCGGCGACACTTGATCAGCACTTACAGGGAGAAGTGAGAATGTTGTCACGTCGATTGTTCGCGGGTGCGGTTGCGCTCGGTTCGATGTCCATCGCGCTGTTTGGGCCTGCCGCGGCGCAGACGCGCGAACTGAAGCTTGCAACGGTATTTCCACCAACGCATCTGATGCAACGCCTGGTCTGGGAGCCGCTGGCTGCAGACCTCGCCGCACGCACCAACAACGCGTTGACGCTTCGGATCTATCCCGCCGGCGCGCTCGGCGCTTCGATGGACGGCCAATACAAGCGCGCAGTCGATAACGTCGCGGAAATCGTCTACGGCATGCAGGGCGCGAATTCGAGCCTGTTCCGCCGCACGCTGATGATCGAACTGCCGGGCGCAGCCGGAAACAACGTCGAAGCCACCAACCGCCTGTGGGATTCGATGAATCTTATCCAGGAGGATTATGCGCGGACCAAGATCCTCGCGCTGTGGACCGTCGGCCCATACATCCTGATGTCCAAGAAGCCGATCAAATCGCTGGAAGATATCAAGGGCCTCAAGGTGCGCTCGCCGTCGAAGATCATCGGCGACGTATTGCAGGCCTGGGGCGCGAGCCCGGTCAATCTTCCGGCCGGCAAGATCTACGAGGCGATGGAGCAGGGCGTGATCGACGCGGCCTATATCGCCGCGGGGGCGATCAATTCGTTCAAGCTCGGTGAGGTGGTGAAGTATTACACCGTCATTCCGCCGGTCATGACCCCGATGTTCCTCGTCATGAACAAGGACGTCTATGATGGGCTCCCCGCCGACCAGAAAAAGGTGCTCGACTCGCTCACCGGCCGCGAACTCAGCTTGAAGGCTGCACGTGCCTATGATCACGAGAACGACGAGGCGCTCGACGGGCAAATCAAGAGCGGCCGCGGCACGCTGGGCAAGCTGTCGCCGGAAGAACTCGCGCGCTGGGAGAAGCTCAGCGATCCGATCCGTCAGTCCGTGGTCAAGGACCTGAGCGATCGCAAGATGGACGGCGACAAACTGTTCCAGAGCCTGCTTCAGAAGAAATAATGGATGCGTTCCGGCGGACGGCCTGATGACCGTCCGCCGGATTATTGTCTGGGGTGGGGGATGAAGCCAATCAGAGTTCTTGTGACGGGTCTCGCGGCAATCGCGGGGATCAGTCTATTTGCGCTGGCGGGCCTCGTCGCCGCCGGCGTCTTGATGCGCTATGGATTTAACGCGCCGCTTATCAAGGCAAATGACTGGATGCAGCTCCTCATGCTGCTGGTTGTCGGCTTGGGGCTTGCCTATTGCGGTCTGAACCATGCTCACGTGGCGATCGACATTCTCACCAAGTTCCTGTCCCTGCGCACGCAGCGCCTCCTGATGATCGTCATCAATGTCCTCAGCGGCGGCCTGATGCTGCTCGTGGCGTGGCAATCGGTGAAGCAGGGGATCGATGCGGCGGACATGGAGCAGGTCACCAATCTCGCCGAGATTCCGATGGCGTGGTTCTTCATGCTCGGTGCGCTGGGGATTGCCGCCTATGCGGTTGTCCTGCTGCTGCAGGCTGTTACCGGCGAAACGGGAAGTGGTGAGCATCCATGAGCGGCGTCGTCGTTGGGAGCATCGGACTGGCGGCAATGCTGGTCCTGCTGGCACTTCGCATGCCAGTGGGTATTTCGATGTTGGCGGTCGGCTTTGTCGGGACCGCCTATCTGAATGGTCTGCCCGCGGCCCTGTCGATCATCGGTACTGAACCGGTTGCGACGCTGTCGAACTCCGAACTCGTGGTCATCCCCCTGTTCGTGTTGATGGGCAATCTGGCGACTGCTTCCGGCCTCAGCCGTGATCTTTATGCAGCTGCCTATGTCTGGATCGGACATTTGAGGGGTGGTCTTGCCTCGGCGACGATCGCTGCATGCGCCGGCTTTTCGGCGCTGTGCGGTTCGTCGGTCGCGGCCGCGGTCACGATGGGGCAGGTCTCGCTGCCCGAAATGCGGCGCTATGGCTACGCACCGAGCCTCGCGGCGGGCAGCGTGGCCGCCGGCGGTACGCTCGGCATCCTAATTCCGCCCAGCACCGGTTTCGTGCTGTACGCGATCCTGACCGAGCAATCGGTCGGACGTTTGTTCCTTGCCGGCGTGCTGCCGGGTCTGTTGCTGACGGCTCTGTTTATCCTGGCGATCGTCATCGTATCGCGGCTGAACCCACAGCTCGGCCCGCCCGGTCCGCGCACCACCGGGCGTGAGAAACTCAAGGCCATGGGGCAGGCCGCGCCGATGACCGGCGTGATCCTGCTGACTATCGGCGGCATCTACGCAGGGTGGTTCACCGCCAATGAAGCGTCAGGCATCGGTGCCTTCCTGGCGCTGCTGATTGCGATCTTCCGGCGCAAGTTGGACGCCAGGACGTTCATCTCAATCGGTTTGCAGAGTGCCCAGACCACGGCGCTGGTGTTCCTGATCCTGATCGGCGCGCATGTGTTCAATCCGTTCCTCGCGCTGACCCAGATCCCGAGCCAGCTCGCGGAATTTCTGTCGTCCCTGAACGTGGCACCGGTGGTCCTGCTGTCGATCATTATCCTGATCTACGTCTTCCTCGGGATGTTCCTCGAAGGACTGGCGATGCTGGTGCTCACCGTGCCGATCGTTTTCCCGATCATCACGGCGATCGGATACGACCCGATCTGGTTCGGTGTCATCATGGTGCTGGTGCTGGAAATGGGACTGATCAGTCCGCCGGTCGGCGTCAACGTCTTCGTGGTGAAGGGCCTCGTGCCGGATGTGCCGATCGAGCAGATCTTCCGCGGGATCATCCCGTTCTGGATCGCGATGGTTGTCTGCGTGGTTCTCCTGATCGTCTTCCCGGAGATCGCGCTACTGCTGCCGCAGACGATGAAGCAATAGCTATCGGCTGCCGGTAGCCCGGCCGGCGCTACGATCTGAACGCAGAACACAAAAAAGCCGGGCAGCGAGATCGCTGCCCGGCTTTCCTTTTGAGAAGGCGAAGAGGCGCTCAGATACCGATATTCGGATTATCCACGAAGGCGCGCTCGCCGTTGGCGTAACGCTTGGTCA
>JAEWHY010000548.1 GCA_023387555.1 Pseudomonadota bacterium | reverse complement strand
CACCCGTATCTGGTGCGCTACGCCATGGCCCGGCCCAACGCACGGTCGTCCCATAAGAATCCGACGCCACAGGGCGGCGGCATTGCCGTCATCGCAGCCTTCATCACGGTCGCCGGCGTTGCCATTTTTGCAACCGGTTATGGGTCAGCGGCCCTCGCCCCTGCACTGGCCACCGTCTTCGCCGCGACCGCGCTCATCGCATTGCTTGGCGCCATCGACGACATCCGGCCGATATCCGTGGCGCCGCGATTGCTGCTGCAGCTTGTTGCCATCGCCGTCGTGATCGCAACCCTGCCGGCGGACTTCCAGATGACGCCGCTGTTGCCGTGGTGGCTCGAACGCGTCCTGCTCGTTCTTGCAGGCGTCTGGTTCGTCAATCTAGTGAATTTCATGGACGGCCTCGACTGGATGACGGTCGCGGAATTCGTGCCGTTGACCGCCGGCCTCGTTCTGCTCGGAGCCATGGGCGCATTGCCGCCCTACGCCATCATCTGCGCGCTCGCCCTGCTCGGTGCGCTGATCGGCTTCGCACCATTCAACCGGCCGGTCGCGCGCCTGTTTCTTGGAGACGTCGGCAGCCTGCCGCTTGGCCTCGTCGTCGGCTGGCTGCTCGCGCTCCTGGCAAACAAGGGCCATCTCGCTGCGGCACTTCTGCTACCCCTTTACTACCTGATGGACGCAACCATCACCTTGTTCCGCCGCCTCGCCCGCGGCGAGCGCGTGTGGCAGGCGCATCGCACGCATTTCTACCAGCGCGCGACAGATAACGGCTACACGGTCTCGCAGATTGTCGCGCGTGTCTTCGCCATCAACATCGTGCTCATCGGACTTGCCGCGCTGTGCGTGCGGATCGATACTCCTCAGGTCGAGATCGCGGCGCTTGTCGCAGGCACCGCGATCGTAGGATGGCTGCTGATGCGATTTTCACGAAAGCAGACGTAATGCGGGTGCTGGTCACCGGCGCCAGCGGATTCGTTGGGCGCGCATTGACCCAAAGTTTGTCCCGCGCCGGATACCATATCCGCGCAGCGGCCCGCGACCGCGCGAAAATTCCCGCTGCGGAATTCGTCGAGGCCGTGCGGTTGCCGGACCTGATGCGCCCCGTCGACTGGCGTCCGCTGCTCGCGGATGTCGATGCCGTGGTGCATCTCGCGGGTCTCGCGCATGTCTCGACAAAAATCCCGGTCGAAAACTACGACCGCATCAATCGCGTGGCGACCAAGGAACTCGTGCTGCAGGCCTCGCTCGCACCGCAGGTCAGGCGCCTCGTTTTCGTATCATCGATCCGCGCACAGACCGGGCCTTCCGCCGACCATGTCCTGACCGAGGAGGATGTGCCGCAACCGGTCGACCCTTACGGCCGCTCCAAGCTTGCTGCGGAAGCCTTCGTGCGCGGCTATGGCGTGCCCTACACCATTCTGCGGCCGACGGTGATCTACGGGCCGGACGCCCGCGCCAACGTCGCCAAACTCCTGCGCATGGCGTCCCTGCCGTTGCCGCTGCCATTCGGCGCCTTCAAGAGCCAGCGCTCGCTGCTGGCGCTGGAGAACATGGTGTCGGCGATCCACTTCGTGCTGGAACATCCGGCCACCGCCAACCAGACCTACATCGTTGCCGACCCGCAGCCGGTATCGCTCGCCGACATGATCGCGACACTGCGCGAGGCGCGCGGCCTCTCGCCCGGGCTCGTCCGGGTTCCGGAGAAATGGGTCGGCGCATCGCTGCGCAAACTCGGCAAGGCGGACGCGTGGGAACGCATCGGTGGTTCGCTGGTCGCAGACATCACCAAGCTGCGCGAATCCGGCTGGAGCCCGCCGACCGATACGCCGCACGCGCTCGCGCAGCTGGTGCGGAAATAATCCCGTCCGGACGCCGCGGGCAGCCGCCTTACGCGGCTTCGCCCTTGAAATCGGGCACGGCGTCGCGCAGCACGCGATAGATCGCCGAGCGGTCCTCGCGATCAAGGCCCTGCTCGAGCGTCGCAAGCCACGCCCGCATCGTTTCGATCGAAGGCGAAAGCGGACGCGCGGCGACCACCCCGGCAATACCGATCTCGGCGGTCGGCTCCTCGCGCGCGAACAGGATTTCGTGCAGCCGCTCTCCCGGCCGGATCCCGGTGAATGTGACGTCGATGTCGCGGCCCGGCTCCAGCCCTGATAGCCGGATGATGCGCTCGGCCAGTTCCACGATCTTCACCGGCTGCCCCATATTGAGGACGTAGACCGCAACGTCGGAGCGCTCAGGGCCAATCGCGTGCGTGCCCGCGGTGATGACGAGGTCGCAGGCTTCGCGGATGGTCATGAAATAGCGGACCATGTCGGGATGCGTGACGGTGACTGGCCCGCCGGCTTCGATCTGCGCCTTGAATTTCGGTACCACCGATCCGTTCGAGGCCAGCACATTGCCGAAGCGCACCGCGATCAGGCGCATCGGGGTCACCCCGCTCTCCGCCTTGCGGGCGAATTGCTGGTCGAGCGCCTGGCAATACATCTCCGCGAATCGCTTGGTGGCGCCCAGCACCGAGACCGGTTCGATCGCCTTGTCTGTCGAGATCATCACCATGGCAGCGGCGCCGGAGGTCACCGCAGCATCCGCGACATTGATCGAACCGAATACGTTGGTCTTGACGCCCTCGCCCCAGTCCTGCTCCAGCAGCGGCACGTGCTTGAGCGCCGC
Organism: Pseudomonadota bacterium; assembly: GCA_023387555.1. GTDB lineage: Bacteria > Pseudomonadota > Alphaproteobacteria > Rhizobiales > Xanthobacteraceae > Pseudorhodoplanes. Next base: position 8,012 of record JAEWHY010000548.1, on the reverse strand, counting down.
GGAATGGAACACGATGTCCGGCTTGAAGTCGGTCATCAGGCGCATGATCCGCTCGCGGTCGCGGATATCGGCCAGGCGGCCGGTAATTTCCGCGGTGGAATTCTTGCCCGAGAGCGACTCCAGCACCGCATGAAGTGCGGGCTCGGAATTCTCGATCACCAGAAGCCGCGCTGCGCCGAACGTGACGACGCGATCGCATATCTCCGCGCCGATCGAACCGCCACCGCCGGTGACCACGACGGCGCGGCCCTTCACGAAATTTTCCAGCCGCCGGTAGTCGATCTTGACGCTCGGACGCAGCAGCAGATCCTCGACATTGACCGGCGCCAGCCGCAACGCCTCGACGCTGTCATCGAGCGACGGCAGCCGGCTGGTTGCCAGCCCGAGCCGGCGCGCGCGCATCAGCAGCGTGTCGGTCGCGATGTCCGGCTCGAACGCCGACGGGGTCAGCACGACACGCCGCACATTGGTGCCACGCTGGGCCAGTTCGGACACGACGGTTTCGAGGTCCTCGAAATTGCCGCGGACCTGAATGCCGCGGATCGACTGACCGCGATCCGATGGCGAATGCGAGAGGATGCCGACCGGCCAGGTCTTCTTCACCGCACCGCTTTCGATCGCGCGAATGAGCACCTCGGCATCGGCGGCGCGGCCGAGGATCAGCGTCGGCGCCGAATCATTGCGGATGGCGCGGTTGCGGGCGCGGGAATAGCGGAAGTAGCGATAGGCAACGCGGGGGCCGCCCAGAAAGAAGATTTGGAGCACCCAGTAGATCAGGATGGTGCCCTTGCCGAAAAAGAAGTCGCCGAAAACGTTCGGCGCCACCAGGATGTAGTCCGCCACCAGCAGCGTCAGTGCGATCACCGTCGCCGAACGGAAAATGTTCCACAGATCCGGCAGCGAGGCGAAACGCCATTTGGCATCGTCCAGGTGGAAGAAATGGTAGACGACGCCTGCATAAAGCGTGATCGGCGGTACCATCCACCACAGATGGGAAACCCGCACCGACAGCCGCTCTTCCTCGAAGCGGATGTAGAAGGCCGCAACCAGCGCCGCAGCCGTCATCAACAGATCGTGCAGGACGATCAGGGACTTGCGGGTGGTCATGGGACGAAAAAGGGGCATTGGCAGTCGCTGTTGGTCAGCGACTGAATAGCGGCGTTTGCGGCACCGCGCCACCCTCCTCACCGGCGGGCCGCCCGGACCGGAGCGCCGCGTCGAGCGCGCCAATCACGGCATTGGCCGGCATCCGGTCGAGACACAGACTGTGGCTGCGCACATGTCGCAGGCACCCTTCGAGGCCACAGGGCATTCCCGGCAACGGATTCTGCACCACGAAGACGTTGCCCCGCTGCTGCACGGTTCCCCGCGTGTCGAAAGGCCGATCCAGTCCCCCGGCCGGCCATGGCCCCCAGCGGCGCGGATCGGTGGGCCCGAACAGCGCGACCGTGGGACAGCCGGTCGCCGCGGCCAGATGCGTCACCGAGGTGTCCGGCCCGAGGAACACGCGCGCGCCGCCGAGCAGGCCGGCGAGTTCCGGCCATCCGAGCCGGCCATCGCGTCGTTCGATATCCACACCGTCCCAGACCGCATCGAGGTAGGCGCGCTCTTCCGGGGCGGGCCCGCCGGTTCCAACCAGCGCGAGCCCCCGGGCCGCGAGATGCTGCGCCGCAGCCCGCCAGCCGTCGGTATGCCATTGCTTGTAGCGGAAGAACGGCGCGGCATGGAGTACCGCATAGGGCCGCGCCGGCGCGTCCGGAACCATTCGCGGACGCGGCGCCACGACCTCCGATACCGGCTCGATGCCGATCAGCCGGGCCAGCGCCAGCGTCTCCTCGACCCGGTGCAGGTCGTCGCGCATCGGCATCCGCCGCTGCAGCAGCATGCCCTTGATGCGGCCAATCGCGCGGTCTTCGGTGACGCCGGCGCGCGTGCGCCCCGCCATGATCGCAAACAGGGATGGCCGGTCGCCGGCCTGCGTGGTGATGGCGAGGTCGTAGCGCCGGAAGATCCGCCGCGCGAGGGCCATGCTGTCGCTGGCGGACGGCCGCGACGGGCAGCTGATGACGCCATCGATGTCGGGATTACCGTCGAGGATCGCCGCCGTATCGGCAAACACCAGCATGTCGATCCGCGCATCGGGATAGGCCCGGCGCAGGCTGCGGGTCAGCGGCGTCGTTAGCAGCACATCGCCAAGCCGCCGCAGCGCCACCACCAGGATGCGCGGCTGCGCCGGCAACTCGAGCCGCGCGTTCACGGTCGTCCCGCGCCCAGCGCGGCCTCGACCCGCACCGCCTCCGCGGTTTTCGACAGCACCATGCCGCCGGCGACACCGACGCCGAAGATGTAGATCGAAGCCTGAGTGAAATCGAACAGGTGATTATTGAACAGCGAACCGATCACGTTCTGCGCGACCACGGCAAGCCCGACCCACGCCGCGAGCCCGCCACCGCGGAACAACAGCGCATGCGACAGCCACATCGCAAACAGCAGCAGTGCTCCGGCAAAGCCGAGCTGGATCGCGACCGTGAGCGTCTGGTTATGCGGATTGGTGGTCGCAGGCTTGCGCGAGCCGCGCTCCGCCGCCGCGCGAATGAAGCTGTCGTGCACCGAGCCGGTGCCATGGCCAATCACCGGCGCGCTGGCGACGATACCGATCCCGGTGGTCCAGAAATCGTAACGCTCACCCGCGGATGTCGCCACCTGACGGGTTCGGTAATCCTGGATTTCGGTGGCAATGGCCAGGATGCGGCCCTGGATTTTCGGCGAGGCGGCAAAGATCGCACCCGCCGCCGCGACGATCACGCAGACCGCCGCGATCGACACCTGCCAGCGGCAATGCGCGATCACGAGGATCGCAAGCAGCACCGGGGCGGTGACGAGCCCGGTCCGGCTCGGCGCCACCAGCGTGACGTTGACAAGAAACAGTGCCGCCAGCGTCACCAGCGCCAGCGCCATGCCGAAACGCTGCTCCCGCATGCGCAGATACGCGACATAGAGAAGACCAACCGCGCACAGGATGAATTCCTGGCTCTGCACGATGTAGTCACGCACCGGCACGCCATAGCTCGTGGCGCCCTTGGTGATCGGCTTCATGCCAGTGAACACCATGATCCACGACACCAGAAGCACCAGCGAGCACGACACCAGAAACGCGATCATCACATAATGCGCGCGCGGCGAATTCCGGAATTGCACAAACAGCAGCGGAATCGCCGCCAGCTTCGCGAATGAGCCGAAGCCCTCCAGACGCTCGCTCCATGCGACATCCGTCGCCCACGCCATGCCAAGTCCCGCCAGCGCGATGAGAGCCAGCGGCAGCCAGGCCGCCGGATGCTTCAGCACATCGCGCCACTCAACGGGCTCGATCGTCAGAATCACCACAACGGCCCAGGCGCCAAACAGGATATAGGCGGCCGAGGTCGACCAGGGGATCGCAATCGCCGCAGCAACCGCAAGCCAGTCGGCGACCACTCGCCATTGCGCGCGATCGTAACGGGCCCTCATGCCGACACTCGCGGCAGGGCTTCGCCCGCAGACATCGCCGACAGGCCCTGAAGCGCCATGACGCGGCCGCCAGCCCGGACCTCGTCGAACTTCCTGTCGTTGTCAGGCAGCCAGGAGCGGTCGGCGGTCGGATGCCACAGATGCAGGACGCCGGTGGCGAAAACACCGTCCTTGCGCCGCGCGCCGGCATGCAGGAGGCGCACGAGGAGATCGGAATCCTCCCGGCCCCAGCCCTGATAGGCGCAGTCGAAGCCATCGACCCGGTCGAGATCGCTTCGCCAGACGCCGAGATTGCAGGAGCGCGCACCGCGCCATGCGCGAAAGCGCAGCTTGCGCAATGGTCCGAGCGGCAGCCGCATCAAGGGCACGGTGCGGTTGATACCGCCGCGTCCGCGTTCGCGCGCCCAGTCCCGATAGGTCCAGCGCTCCGGATCGAGCCCGTCGCGCAGCACCGTCCCGGTCAGCGTCTCGGACATCAGGATGCGATTGCCGGTGACGAACCAGCCTGGCTCGGCGAGCCGACGGTGGGTCGCAACGAAGCTTGGCCGCGCGATGCAGTCGCCGTCCAGGAAAATGCAATAGGCGCCTTCACTCGCGAGTATGCCGCGATTACGGATCTCGGCCGCGCGGAAGCCGCGATGCTCCTGCCAGACATGCTTGAGCGGACGGCCGAACTTCGGCACCCAATCGGCGATCAGCTTCGCCGTCGCCTCGCCCGACCCGTCATCGGCGATGATCACCTCGAAATCGCGATCGGTCTGCACCGCAAGCGAGCGCAGCACGGCGTCCAGCGCGTCTTCGCGGTTCCAGGTCGTGACGATCACCGAGATCAGATCAGCCACGGTCCTGCCCCTTCAGCCAGGCTTTCATGTAGCGGTAATAGGTCCCTTCGGCGTTCGCTACCGCCAGCAGGAAGCCCTCGCGCCCGTCGAGGAAGCCGAGCCGGATAAAATAGGTCTGGATGAAAGTCCACCAACCGCGCGCAATACCCGTGAAGAATGTGACGCGGCGGCCGGAATTCACGATCATCTCGGCCCGCGCGGTGGAATAGCGGTCCATGCGCGAGAGCGAGTCTTCCAGCCGCAAGACGGGATGATGCAGCAGCGGTTTCTTCAGGCGGCCCACCTGCCCGTCGCAAATGACACGCTCATGCACGAGATCGTCGGAGAAACGAGCACGGCCGCGCCGAAACAGCCGCAGCACATAATCCGGGTACCATCCGGAATGCCGCATCGGCCGGCCGCAGAAGGTCGAAAGCCGCGGCATCTCGTAGGCCTCCGACAAGCCTTCCGTGATCGCTTTTCTGATTTCCGCAGCGAGCTCCTCGCTCACCCGTTCGTCGGCATCGAGCGACAGCACCCAGTCCCCGGTCGCCAGCGACAGCGCGAGATTCTTCTGAGGCCCGAAGCCTTGCCACTCCTTGGCGACGGTGACCTTCGCGCCCTGGGCCGTCGCGAGTTCCGCCGTCCCGTCATCGCTTCCGCCATCGACCACGATCCGCTCATCGCAGAACGCCAGGCTGTCGAGACAGGCCTCGATATTGTGCGCCTCGTTCTTCGTGATCACGATGGCGGACAGACGCAGGCTCATCGCGTTGCGTCCTCGCGCCGGAAGCGGATGCGATCGCGCAGGCGCCGTCTGGCATCGCGGAACATCCGAAACGGCAGCGCCAGATAGTATTTGCGGAACAACTGCCAGCGCCCGAGCAGGTCCATGGGCGGCGCATCGGCTCGCGGTACATACCAGCCGTTCAGACCGGTGCGCCGCATGAGCGCGTAGCCCGCCCTGGTCATGAAGCGGTGCTTGTCGAGACTGCTGACGTGGTCCTCGAGCAGGACCAGCCGCGGCCGCCAGCGCGCGAAATCGAAACCGCTCAGGACCTCAAGCTCGTGCCCCTCGACGTCGACCGACATCAGGTCGATCGGCACCGCGGCGCGGCCCTCGCTCAGCACATCGTCCAGGGTGCGCACCGTCACATCGATCACACGATCGGCGCGCATGCCGGTCACCGCGAGGTTGGGATCGAACGACGAGAACGGGCCCGCCACATGCAGCCGCATGACCTGTCCGGCGCGATCCGGCGAGGAGCAGGCGACTTCAAAGACCTGCGCCTTGCGCTGGCGCCGCAATTCGGCAGCGAGATCGGGCAGCGGCTCGACCAGAATCCCCGTCCAGCCAGCCTCCTCCAGATGAAAGGATTGCGAGTCCTTCTTCGGATCGTTGGCGCCGACTTCGACGAAGAAACCCTGCGGCCGGTCGCGGAAGAACTCGCGCACCATGGCAGCTTCGAACTCGGGCTTGAACACGGCGGGCACGGCGCGATCCATTCCGGCGGGGTCAGTTCTTGGCCGTCGAGCGCGAACGCTTCACGATGTCCGTGGTCGAATGGCCGGGCAGGATATCGACCAGCAGCACCTCGCCGCCATAGGCATCGACGATGTCGTGACCGACCACCTGCTCGCGGGTGTAATCGGCGCCCTTGACGAGGACGCTCGGCCGAACGCGCTCGATCAGGTCGCGGGGCGTATCCTCCTCGAACACGACAACAAGATCGACCGCCTCGAGGGCGGCCAGCACCTCCGCGCGCGCCTGCACTTTCTGCACCGGCCGCTCCGGGCCTTTCAGGCGCGACACCGAGGCATCGCTGTTCAGCCCCACCACAAGACGATCGCAGGCGGCGCGCGACTGCGCCATCAGCTTGACGTGACCGGGATGCAAAATGTCGAAGCAGCCATTGGTGAAGCCGATGCGCAGCCCCTGCCGGCGCCAGCCGGCTAGCCGCGCATCGAGCTCCTGCCAGTCGAACAGGATCTTGTCTTCGGCCGCGAGCGTCGCCGCCGGCAGGATGCGATGGCGCAACTCTCCAAGCGACACCGTCGCGGTGCCGCGTTTGCCGACGACCACCGCCGCCGCCGCATTGGCCGCCCGCATCGCGGACTCGTAATCGGCTTTCAGGCCAAGCATCGCGGCCAGCACCGCAACCACCGTGTCGCCCGCGCCCGAGACGTCGCTGATCTTCACGGCATAGGCCGGAACATGAACCGGCGCGCCGTTGCGCGTGACCAGCGTCATGCCCTCGTCGCTCCGGGTGACGAGCAGCGCGTCACAATCCAGCGCTCGCCGCAATTCGTCGGCTGCGGCCGCAACATCGGCATCGCCCGCGGTCTCGCGGCGCACCGCCTCCGCCAGTTCCTTGCGGTTCGGCGTCACCATCGTGGCGCCGCGATAGACGCTATAATCGTTCCCCTTGGGATCGACGATCACCGGCTTGCCCGCGGCCAGCGCCGCCTCGATCAGGCGACGGACCAGACCCGGCGTCAGCACGCCCTTGGCGTAGTCCGACAGCACCACAGCGTCGGCCTTCGGCAGCGCGCTCAGCGCCGCATCGAGCAGCGCGCGTTCGGCCTTGGCATCGGCCGGACACGCCTCCTCCCAGTCGGCCCGCAGAAGATGCGTCGCGTAATGTTCCGACACGAAACGAACCTTGCGGGTGGTCGGGCGAGCGCCGTCCACGATCAGTGACGCCGTGATGCGCGGCTCGGCGGCCAATGCTGCTTTCAGCGTGCGGCCGGCGTCGTCCTCGCCAACCAGGCCGACAAAGAAGCATTGCGCGCCCAGGCTGGCGATATTGCGGGCGACGTTGCCGGCACCGCCGATCACCATCTCGCTGCGCTTCACTGCGATCACCGGGGCCGGTGCCTCGGGCGAGATGCGCGCCACCTCGCCATAGACGAAATCGTCGAGCATCAGATCGCCGACACAGAGGACGGAGATGCCGGACAACCGCGACAGGCTCTGGTCGAAATCGAACATCAGCGGTACCGGTCCTCGCGGTCGAGATAGTGCGTGACGTAGCGGCGGACCGCGTCCTCAAGGGGCGTGAAGCCGGCATTATATCCCGCCGCCCGCAGGCGCCCCACATCGCTCTGCGTGAAGTATTGATACTGGCCGCGGATCGATTCGGGCATGTCGACATATTCGATCTTCGGCGGGCGCTGCAGGCTCGCGAACATCGCCTCGATCATCTCGCGGAAGCTCCGCGCCTCGCCGGTTCCGACATTGAACAGCCCGGAGACCCGGGGGCTGTCGAGCAGCCAGCGCACCACGGCCACGACATCGTCGACATAGATGAAGTCGCGCCGCTGGTCGCCGTCGGCGATCCCATCCTTGTGCGACTTGAACAGCTTCACGGTCTGGCCGGCCTTGGCCTCGTCGAAGATGCGGGCCAGCACGCTCGCCATCTTGCCCTTGTGATATTCGTTCGGGCCGAACACGTTGAAGAATTTCAGGCCTGCCCATTGCGGCGGCAATTGTTCGCCGCGGAGCTTTCGCGCGATCAGGGCCTGGTCAAACAGATGCTTGCTCCAGCCGTAAAGGTTCATCGGCCGCAAGGATCGCAGATGCTCCGGCCGATCATCGTCCGAGAAGCCGTGCTCGCCATCGCCATAGGTCGCGGCCGAGGAGGCGTAGATGAACGGGGTCTGCGTCTTGGTGCACCAGTCCAG
>JAEWHY010000540.1 GCA_023387555.1 Pseudomonadota bacterium | reverse complement strand
CCTCCCCGCTGTTCCAGGCCGCGGCCACAAGCGGCCACGACATGTAGATCAGCAGCCAGCACAGCGGCACCAGGAACAGCGCTATTCCAATGATGTCGATCCATGCCTTGACGCGCGGCGACAGCCGTCCCGAGACGATGTCGATGCGGACATGGAGGTTATTCAGAAGCACATAGCCGGCGCACAGCAGGAAAACCGCCGCGAACAGATACCACTGGATCTCCAGCATCGCATTTGAACTGGTGTGAAAGATCTTTCGTACGACGGCATTACCGGCACTGATCAACACTGTCAGCAGAATGAACCATCGGACGATGTGACCGACGCGCAGATTCAGCCCGTCGATCAGCCGTGCGAGTTTAAGCAAGAGATCCATCATCGGTTCGCGCCTGTCGATATGAAAAGCGACGAGCCAAAAAAATCCGGCGCGCAACCGCGCCGGATTCGGCCGGCCCAGGCCTCAGCGCCTGGACTGCATGAACTCGTCCATGGACCCTTCGGCGAAGCTGAACCACAGGTTCTGGTCGGCGAGGAAGCGTGAATAGTCATCGTAGACTCGCTTCCAGTTCGGGTTCTTGGCCGACAATTCGGCGTACAACGCCATCGCTTCCTTGTAGCCTGCCTCGACGACTTCCCGCGGGAAACGATGCAACTTCGCGCCGGAGGCGACGAGTTCTTTGAGCGCGGGCGGATTGCGGGAGTCGTATTTCGCCTGCATTTGCACGTGGCACGCCATCGAGGCCGCGTGGATCATCGACTGATATTCCTTCGGCAGCGCCTCGTACGCCTTCAGGTTCACAAACACATCCAGCGTCGGGCTGCCGTCGTGCCAGCCCGGATAGTAATAATGCGGCGCAACCTTGTAGAAGCCGAGCTTCTGATCATCATAGGGGCTGGAGAACTCGACCGCGTCCAGCGTGCCCTTTTCCAGCGCCTGGTAGATTTCACCGCCCGGCAGCGCCTGGGGCACCACGCCGAGCCGCTCGTAGACCTTGCCCGCGATCAAACCCGAGACGCGCAGCTTCAGTCCCCGCATGTCGGCGAGGGATTTGATCTCGCGCCGATACCAGCCGCCCATTTGCGCGCCGGTGCTTCCCATCGGGAAGCTGATCACGTTGAAGTTGCGGTAGAAGTCGCGCATCAGCTTGAGGCCGTTCCCTTCGAACAGCCAGGCCGACATCTGCCTGGAGTTCAGGCTGAACGGGATGCCGTTGAAGGCGAAGGTCTCGTCGCGCCCGGCAAAAAAGTTCGACGCGGTGTGGGAGCATTCGATCGTGCCTTTTTCGACACCGTCGAGCACTCCGAAGGCCGGCATCAACTCTCCGGCCCCGTAGACCGTGATGACAAAACGACCGCCGGACATCTCGTTGATCAGCCGCGAGAACATTTCCGCGGTGCCGAACACGGTTTCCAGCGACTTCGGAAAGCTGTGAGCCATGCGCCAGCGGATAGCCGCAGGCTGCGCATGCACCGCCGGTGCGGAAACGGCGGCAATCGCGCCGGCGAAGCCCGCGCCTTTAATGACAGATCGACGGTCCATTGTGGTTTCCTCCCATTTGCGTCGACAGCACTTTATTCACTTATTGGCTACCGCGTCAGGCTTTGCCCTTTCCTCGCGACAACGGGGCGCGCGCGAGTTGCTCGATGGCGCCCCAATCCGGCGCAAAGCCCAGCCCGGGCGCATCGGGTAACGCCAGCCAGCCGTTCTCAGGCACGGGCAATCCACGAAACATCTGCTCACACATCAGCACTGCAACATGATGGTACTCAATGAATCCACCATGCGCCAAACCGGCGTGCAGATGCATATTGTGAAAAGGCCAGGCGCCGCCGTTGGCGATCGCCACCTGCCAGGCCTGTGCCATCCCAGCGATGCGCAAGCACTGGGTATAACCGCCGCTGATCGCCACGTTCGGCTGCGCGATATCGAGCGAGCCGGTTGCGAAAAAATCGGCGAAGCGCGTGTCCAGCCCCTCGTTCTGTCCGCCCGCCAGGGGGATCGTCGTGCGCCGACGCAAGTCGGCGAGCGCACGCGGATCGTTGTGGCTCAGCGGCTCTTCGAAGAAGGTGATCCCACAATCCTGCACGCGCTGGGCCAACCGGAGCGCGTGATACGGATCGAGGCTGCAGTTCGCATCGATGCACAGTTCCGGGCCAGGGCCTATGGCGTCCCGGACCGCCCGGATGCGGGCTTCGTCCTCGGTGATCACCTGCGCAAGCGGGCGCGGCTCGTCGCGCCGCTGCAGCGCATGATTGCCCACCGTCATCTTCAGCCGAGTAAACCCGCGTGCGACCCATTCGCGGGCGGCGTGCGCGAGTTGCTCCTGATCGAGGAAGCCAAAGCCGAATGTCGCGTAGACCGGCACCCTGTCGCGTGCGCCGCCCAGCAACTGCCACAGCGGCAGCTCCATGCTCTGTGCCTTCAGGTCCCATAACGCCACGTCGATGGCGGCGATCGCATGGGCGCCATAACCACTTTGCCCACGCGGAGTCATCAGCCAGTAGAGCTGGTTCCAGATCCGCTCGTGGTGCAATGCCGATGCGCCAACGAGATTTGGCGCGACAACCTCATTGATCGCCGCGGCGACGACCTCTTCCTCGGTGATCGCGGTGAACCCGCACCCGGTCAGGCCGCAAGCAGTGTCCAGGCGAACGATTACACAGGACAGCGACGTGGCTTTAGCCACTCCGGCGACTTTCATATCCACCGGAATGTTGAGCGGAATCGCCTCCACATTCCGGATCGTCAGATCGGCAGCGCGGCCACGCGCAGTGGTGGAGGGCGATGGTGTCATAGCAAGTCCCCGCGGGCAGACTCGATCGATCCCCTTATTTTATAGGCGGCAGGCGCAGCCCGGCACAATCGACCTTTGTGCAAACCGGTTCCACGTTTGGCGGAAGCTTAGTCGCGGGTCTCCGACCCATGCAGCCAATCGATCAGATGCAGTGTCTCGGTCAGCGGCAGGCGCTGACTTGGCCAGGCGATGACCATGCGGCGCTGTACCCAAGGGTCGCGCAGTCTTACGACCTTCAGGCGGCGCAGCGCCGCAAAGGCCTCGACCGCACGCAGCGGCATCACGCCGAGCCCGATCCCGGCCTCGACCATGCGGCACACCGTATCGAAGCTACGCACCTGGATGCGCAGCCGCACCGCGCGGCCTGCCTCTGCAGCCGCCTGCTGCATACGCGACAGAATGGCGGTGCCACCGTGCAGGCCGACATAATCGTAATCCAGCGTCTCGACGAAATCCGCCATACGCTTGCGCGCCAACGCGTGGTCCATCGGCACGGCCAGGACCAGCTGATCGCCGCGGTAGGCCCGCTCGTGCACGCCAGGCGGCACATGGCCCGACTCCAGAATCCCGACATCGGCCCGATCGGTCTGGAGCATCTCGGCGATGGCGCTGCTAGGATGCTCCTCCAGATCGATGCGCACACGCGGATGGCGCTGGAGAAATCCGGCCAGATCACCCGGAAGGAATTGTAGAATGGACGACCCGTTCGCCATCACGCGGATACGGCCCTCTATACCGCGCGCCAGATCGCGCAGGTCCTCCTCCATCGCACCAGCAAGTTCGGCCATACGCCGTGCGTGTATGGCAAACATCTCGCCGGAGGGAGTGGGAACAATCCCCCGCGGACCGCGACGTAGCAGTTGGACGCCCAAGCGGCGCTCTATATCAATAATGCGCTTGCTCGCCCCCGCAACGGAGACGTGACATCGGGCGGCCCCGCCGCTGATGCTCCCCGTATCGATCACGGCCACCAGCAGGTGCAACGCGGCGATGTCAATCTGGGACAAGAGACTCATGCAGTGAGCCGAAGTCGAAAAAGCGCCGAAGCAACCTAACACAATCAGAATACCAGACGGCAGTTTGCATATTCAAAGCTACAATGCGTATCCGCGGCAGACTAAGGTTTGTCTGCCTCAAAACGCTATTTCCACCCGGATCGGCTATGTCCCCGACCGCGTCTGGCTTGGATGGCACCGCGTTGAGAGCGGATGCTCGCCCGCCCCAGCCGACGTTGAACAAATACTGATGCGTCGCCACGCCCCTTTGAAATCGAGCAAATTGTCGCGGGCGGGCGATGAAAATTCAACACTTGCAATGGCTTAAGCATCTCTGAAGCGTCCAGAGTCGAAAAAATTGGGAAAAGAATTCGCGGAAATGGGAAAATTCCCAGCGTTTTGATTCGCGATTCGAGCTGCACAGTCTCTTTCGACGCCGGGCTTGGGGGCGCTGTGACGACGCTGGCCATCAAATACAAGGACCCGCGGAAGCTCAAACCACGCCCTAAAAACCCCCGGACTCACACTTCCCGTCAGATCAAACAGATCGCCGCCAGCATCACGGAATTTGGCTTTATCAATCCTGTCCTGATCGACGGCTCCGACGGCATTGTGGCGGGTCATGCTCGGGTCGCTGCGGCAACATCCTTAGGGATGGCCGATGTTCCCACCGTCCGAGTGGACCATCTGAACCCCACCCAGATCCGAGCCTATGTCATCGCTGACAACCGGCTTGCCGAAAAAGCCGGATGGGACCCTACCCTGCTCGCTCTCGAGCTTCAGGAGCTGTCCGTCCAGCCGAATTTCGACGTGGCAGTCACCGGCTACGAAATGGGCGAAATCGACCTCATCATTGGCCAGACCAGCGATAGCAAGACGGACGAGGCCGACGTCATCCCAGAGATCGACCGATCCCTGCCCGCCGTATCGCGGCCAGGCGATTGTTGGCGGATCGGCGATCACGTCCTGCTCTGCGGAGATGCGTTGGAGGCCGCAAGCTACCGGCAACTCCTCGGCGGAAAGCGGGCGCAAATGGTTTTTATCGACCCGCCTTACAACGTGCGGATCGGGGTAACGTTTCCGGTCTGGGCAAAGCCCGGCACCGTGAGTTCGCTATGGCTTCCGGTGAAATGAGCCAGCGCGAATTCACACACTTCCTCAAGCGCGCCCTCGCCCATCTGGTTGACTTCAGCATCGATGGCTCAATCCATTTCATATGTATGGATTGGCGACATATTCGAGAGCTGACCGATGCCGCCGAGGACGCATACACAGAACTGAAGAACATCTGCGTGTGGTCCGAAGAGCAACGCAGGCATGGGCTCCTTATATCGATCCGCCCACGAATTCATATTCGTCTACAAGAACGGCAGGGCGAAGCACGTCAACAATATCGAACTCGGCAGATTTGGAAGAAGTAGAACGAACGTTTGGGAATATGCCGGCATGAGTCGTTTCGGAAAGGACCGGGACGCATCGCTCGCGGGCCACCCGACGCCGAAACCTCTCGCCCTGGTCAGCGACGCCATTCTCGATTGCTCCAAACGGGGCGGCATCATCTTGGACGCATTCGCCGGCAGCGGCACCACGTTGCTTGCTGCCGAGAAGTCCGGGCGACATGGCTACGGTCTCGAGCTTGATCCACACTATTGCGACCTCATCATTAGGCGTTTCGAAGAGGTCTATGGCTTTGGAGCCATTCACGTCGATTCCGATTTGAGCTTTGAAAGGATTCGGGTCGAGCGGATAGAGGGCAACGAGGATGGCGAAGGCAAAACGCATAAGGTTAAGAGAACTACACTCCGTCGGCACAAAAGCTCGCCGAAAAAAGACGCCAACAATCAAAGCAAAAATACCGCCGGACGACGAGGCACAAGCCAAAAACAAAGGTGATTACGAGATCGGCCGAGGCAAACCGCCCAAAGAGAGGCAATTCAAGAAAGGCGACGGTCGAAAGCGCCCTGGCAGACCAAAAGGTAGCAGAAACCTGGCCTCCATAATAATGGAAGCCGCGCGCACACTCAGATTGAAGTCACCATCGATGGGAAAAAGCGCAAGATATCGAAGGCGCAATCCGCAGCGATACAGCTTGCTAACGCCGGCGCAACAGGCAATCCCAAGCTGTTACTAAAATTCCTCGACTTGATTGATGACATTGAAGCGCGCGCCGCGGCCGCGAGACCATCAGAATATCCGTTCAGCGATGCCGACAAAAAGGTGATCCAGGAAACCTACAAACGTCTGCGACCCTATGAGGAGCGGGAGAACGACTGATGGCACCCTCCCCCGCAGAAATGACGGCCGAGATCTATCGGCGCGACCTACTTGCGTTCATCCATCGTTCGTTTCTAGAGCTCAATCCAGCTGCGACTTTGGAATTGAACTGGCATCTGGAACTCCTTGCACGGAGTCTCGAAGACGTTGCGTTTGGAAACTGCAAACGCCTGATCATTAATGTTCCACCTAGGCACCTAAAATCACAGTCCGCGTCCATAGCTTTTCCTGCGTGGTTTCTAGGCCATTTTCCGGAAAAGCAGGTGGCATGTGTCTCCTATTCTCAAGACCTTGCCGACAACTTGGCGCGCAATTCACGGCGCCTCATGACCAGTGCATTCTATCAGTCCCTGTTTGAAACGCGCATATCTAAAGTTCGAGACACCGTCTCCGACTTTGAAACCACCAGCGGTGGGTTTCATTTTTCTACATCAGTTACCGGCGGATTCACCGGCCGTGGCGCCGACGTCATCGTGCTCGACGACCCTTTGAAGGCGGACGAGGCGCTTTCAGATGCGCGAAGAAAAAGCGTGAACGAATGGTACGACAACACACTACGAAGCCGACTCAATAGGCAGGATGAAGGCGCCATTATCATCATCATGCAGAGGTTGCACGTCGATGACTTCGTAGCACACGTCCAGGAAACCGAGGAATGGAAAGCACTCTCATTCGCTGCAATTGCGGAGGCAGACCGCTCGTACGAGATACGCAATCCGTATCTCACCTACCGGTTTCATCGAAATGAGGGCGATATTCTACAGCCAGCCCTGACACCGGCCCCCATCCTGGAAAGCATCCGCCGGGGCATGACGGAATATAACTTTTCTGCTCAATATCAGCAGAACCCTCGGCCTCCTGCCGGAAACATCGTCAAACGCGAGTGGCTGACATTCTATACGTCCGAGGAGAGACCTGAGACCTTCGATCTAATTCTTCAAAGTTGGGATACGGCAGTTACTGACACCGAGTTAGCGAACTACAGCGCATGCACAACTTGGGGCATCAAAGACCGCAAGGCCTACCTACTCGAAGTCTTTCGCAGAAAGTTGCACTTCCAGATTTGAAAAAGGCCGTTGGAAGCCAAGCTGAACTCCACGACGCAACCATCGTGCTGGTTGAGGACAAGTCCTCTGGATCCTCTCTCATCCAGCAGCTGCGGGCTGATGGATTTTCAATTGTACGACCCTCGCCCGCGCTCGAGGGGAATAAGATCATGCGCTTGAATGGTCAAACGCCGATGATCGAAGGCGGATTTGTGCTGTTTCCAAAGCGGGCGGATTGGCTCGAGATATATCTGAGCGAGCTCCTGTCATTTCCGAGTTCTAGCTATAACGATCAGGTCGACTCAACCGTCTACGCCTTGGCATGGTTGGCCGAAAATCCGCGTCCTTCTGGCGCTCTCATCAAACGCTCATGGCTCCACTATTACGAGCAGCTTCCGGAAGACCAGCGCTATAGACGAATTTTCACGGCTTGGGACACTGCTCTAAAGGACGGTGGAAAGAGCGATTGGACTGTGTGCACCGTCTGGTGCCAATTGGGGGACATCTACTATCTGCTGCACATGGAGCGCGGTTTGTATGGCTTCTCTGAACTGCGTGAGACATTTGCCAAACTGAATAAAGATTATAAGCCGTTCAAGATTCTGATCGAGGAGACGACGATTGGAAAGTCATTGAAGAGTGCTCGCGATCTGACCGGAAGTTACCTTATCAAGCTCGCGACGGTTGAGGAGGATAGAGTCGGTCGCGTATACGTGCTCCAATCGGTCTTTGACGAAGGTCTCGTCCGATTTCCGAAGAACGCGCCTTTCATGCAGGAACTCGAAAACGAACTTCTTAGCTATCCGCACGGACAGACTGACGACATCGTCGACAGCATCGCCCTTGCGCTGACAGTTGGCGGCTCGGGCTATGACTCTAGCATGAGATGGGTTTAAGGGTTTGGTCGAAGCGGCGGGATTTTCCCTTTATCCGGCAGTACCGCGGCGACTCGGTAACCGATTACAACACCGCGAGGCCGCATTCCTCGCTGGGCTACAAAACGCCGGCAGCCTATGCCGGTACACTCACCGCGCCGAAGGGCGCAACATCTGCTCTGAGGCCGCAAAACTGGATCGTTTTTGGTTAGAGTCATCGGCGCCGATTCCCCGGCTGGGAGGAGCGCAGAGCGATGAAGGCTTCGAGGTTTTCGGACGCCCAGAAGGCGTTCATTCTGAAGCAGGGTGCTGACGGGATGCCGGTGGCGGACATCTGCCGCAAGGCCGGGATCAGCCAGGCGACCTATTTCAACTGGAAGAAGAAGTACGACGGCCTGCTGCCGACCGAGATGCGACGGCTGAAGCAGCTCGAGGACGAGAACGCCAAGCTGCGGAAGGTCGTGGCCGACCTGAGCCTCGACAAGGAGATGCTGCAGGACGTCATCCGCCGCAAACTGTGAAGCCTGTCCGGAAGCGCAAGCTGGTTGATGCGGTGCGTAGCGACTGGGGTGTCTCGATCCGAAGAGCGTGTCGCGTGCTGCTGGTCGATACGTCCACCTATCACTACAAATCGCGTCTGCACGGACAGGCACCCCTCGAACAACGAATCAAGGAGATTTGCCAAACTCGCGTGCGCTATGGTTATCGGCGCGTTCACGTGCTGCTGCGTCGTGAAGGTTGGTGCCATGGTCAGAACAAGACCCGGCGCATCTACCGCGAGTTAGGCCTGCAATTGCGTAACAAAACGCCCAAGCGCCGAGTGAAGGCCAAGCTACGTGACGATCGCCGACCGGCCACACGATCGAACGAGACCTGGGCGATCCGCGGCATCGATGTCGTGGAGGTGCTTGAAAAGGTCAGCCGGGAAGTAGGACTACCGGCGACGATCCGCGTTGATCAAGGCACCGAGTTTGTGTCTCGCGATCTGGATAAGTGGGCATATCAGCGTGGCGTAATTCTCGACTTCTCCCGACCCGGAAAACCGACCGACAACGCATTCATCGAATCCTTCAACAGCCGCTTCCGGGCGGAATGTCTGAACGAACACTGGTTCCTGACGCTTGACGATGCCAGGTCGAAGGTGGAGGATTGGCGCAAATACTACAATGAAGAGCGCCCGCATGGGGCGATAGGCAATAAGCCGCCGATCACACTACTGAATCACGGTGACGCAGCCAGCCCGTCATCGTGAGGAAGCCGGAAAAATCTAACCTCCGGCGATCCAAAGTTCGGCCTCAGAGCACATCGGCCGAGGCTCTAACCGCCGCTGGATGAAAGTTCAGTGGAAGGTCATGCGGCCAAGCCATGCCGAGATGAGGCCCATCAATCTTATTTCTGAGCGCGGCCGAACTGGCGGATCAGGAACTCGAGAAAGACCCGGATTTTGGGCGCGACATGCTGGCGCGATGGATAAACCGCATAGTGCGTGGTTGCCGCTGTCGTCCAATCGTCCAATGCCGATTGCAGCCACCCGGTCTTTAGGTCCTTCTCCACATATGGGAGGGGAATCAAGCTGACCCCAAAACCGCCGCGTAGCGCGTCGCGTACGGCAAGGCTCGATGTGACGGAGTAGCGCGCCTCGACCGCGATCCGTTCAGTGTGCCCAACCTTTGTGAACTCCCAGATGTCCGCATTCCCGCCAAAAGGGAATCGAATGTGGTTCAACGCCTTAAGATCGGATGGTGTTTGGGGTTTACCATACGCCTCGAAATAAGCCGGCGCAGCACAGAGAACATGCGGCATCACTGCCAGCTTTCTCGCAATCAGGCTCGAATCCTCAAGATTGCTGCTGCCGCGAATGGCGAGATCGAACCCTTCTCGAATAATGTCGACGCGGCGGTCATCGAGATGCAGGTCGAGCTTCAGATCGGGGTATAGCGAGAGGAATTCCGGGATTGCTTCGGAAAAACGCGTGAGCGCGACCGTCATGGGTGCACTCACGCGCAACGTACCGGTCGGCGACGACTTGGCCGAAGAAAGTGCCGCTTCGGCTTCGATCAACGCGTCGAGACCACGCGAGACGTGTTCGAGGTAAGCCTTGCCCTCCTCCGTCAGGGCCATGCGTCGCGTCGTCCGGTTGATCAGACGCACCCCTAAGTAGGCCTCCAGTTCCGCCACATTCTTGCTGATGGCGGGAGGAGACAGGCCAAGCTTCCGTCCAGCCTGGGCAAAGCTGCCCCGTTCCGCCACGTACCGAAACACCTGCAATGCCGTGAACCGGTCCACTCAATTGTTCTCCAACAGATAATAATGTCTTCCTTTTCCGGCACATTATCATCTGTAGGTAAATTCCGTATCTCCGCGGTGAACGAAACACGGCCGGGATCAATAAAATGACTCAGTCAACAATCGACCTCATCCAACGACGGGTTTCCGCCAACCATTTCGATGCCTCACACACACTGGCAGATGCCGAGATCGAGGCCCTCGTCCATCTCGCAACGCGCGCGCCCACTGCCTACAATCTTCAGAACTGGCGCTTCATCGCCGTCCGGGCACCGAATGCGAAGGCGAGATTACGTGAGCTTGCCTATGGGCAGGCCAAAGTTTCCGACGCGGCCGTGACGTTCATCGTCTGTGGCCAATTGCCCGATCACACGACCCTTTTTGAACGGCTGCGCCCGTTTGTCGAAACGGGGTTCATGCCGCAAGCCATGGCTGCTGGCTGGCAGGACGACGTACGGGCAAAGTATGCCAATCCCAAAACGGCCCGTGATGAAGCCATCCGTTCGGCCACGCTCGGCGCGGCAACGCTGATCTATGCCGCCGAAGCCATGCAATTCGTGTCCGGTCCCATGGTCGGCTTCGATGCCGATGCCGTGGCCTGCGAATTCGGCCTCACTCAGGGCGAGGTCCCCGTCATGCTTCTTCCCGTCGGTCGCGCGGCGCCAGGCAACTGGCCCCAGAAGCCACGTCGTCCGCTTCCAGAGGTTCTTCAAATATCATGAAAACGAACATCTCTGACCTTCTGCTGACCGCAATTGCGCCTGTTGTCTGGGGCAGTACCTATATCGTTACGACCCAATTCCTAGCGGACGTTTCGCCGATAACCGTCGCCATGCTGCGTGCGCTGCCTGCAGGGTTGCTCCTGTTGACGATCGTGCGCCAGTTGCCGACCGGAACCTGGTGGCTGCGCTCCTTCATACTCGGTGCTCTCAACATCTCGATCTTCCTGAGCATGCTATTTGTCGCCGCGTACCGACTCCCTGGTGGAGTTGCAGGGACGGTACTCTCGGCCCAGCCATTGATCGTTGTGTTTCTGTCTGCCTTTCTGCTGTCCAGTCCTGTGCGTCCATTGGCGATCATCGGCGCATTGGTTGGCATAGGCGGCGTTGCCCTGCTGGTTTTAACCCCCAGTGCGGCGCTCGACGCCATCGGCATCGCAGCCGGTTTGGCTGGGTCATCCTCCATGGCGTTGGGCATTATCTTGACACGAAAGTGGCAGCCTCCGGTATCGCCTCTCACGTTCACCGCCTGGCAACTGACCACTGGCGGCTTGCTTCTGGTCCCCGTCGTTTTGCTCGCCGATCATTCCATTCCCGTTCCGACGGTCTCCAATCTGATCGGACTTGCCTGGCTCGGGCTGATCGGGGCCGCCTTGACCTATGCCCTCTGGTTCAGGGGTATCGGGCGGCTGAATTCCACGGTCGTGTCGTCGCTCTTACTGCTCAGCCCGCTGACGGCGGTGCTGCTGGGATGGGGTTTTCTGGACCAGACACTGACCGCGCTTCAGATTGTCGGTGTCGCCATGGTGATTGGCAGCGTCTGGCTCAGTCAGCGTGCCGCTTGAACTTGGGCTACCGAGGAACTGTGCGTGCGTGATCGCTTACAGCCTATGGATTGCCCACTTCCAACTGTTCATTCGAATTCACGTTCCGAAATAGCTGGCCAATAGGGTGGAGGTTGGATGATTTACGCCGCTGCACATCACGGCTACTATTTCGACAGTGTCGACGAGAATTGCCCATGCTTCCGAAGAACTGGCAGGCCCGCGCGATCAAAGTCCCTGAAGGTCGAGGGCCGATTAAGCGTCCGATCAACTTAATCGCACATGGCATACTGTTCGCCGCAAAAACCGATCAGCACTACCATGGCCGGAAGACCGAGATAGTTGACCCCACGCACGCAATGCGTGAGCGCACCGAGCCGCTGACCGAATTTGGCAGGATCGTCGGTCGTCGTCCCAGCGATGCTGGGAACCGGAATTGCAATTACCGGCGTCAAAACAACATCCGCACCAGCGAAAATGCTTTCGAAATACTCGGCTTTAACAACCGCCCGCATTGAAAAGCACCTAAGTTGTCACCGTTCTTGGGCTAGACTCTCGGTCAGGTCACTTCGTTAACGGCTGACGCTTCTGCCACTGACTATTCGGCGAGTTCCTCAACGACAAAGTCTAGAAAAACACGAACCTTTGCGGGTAAATAGCGTCGCGTGGGATACACTGCGTAGACTGAATATTGCATGGACGTCCAATCACCCAACACTGTCTCGAGGGCGCCCTCCTCGATGTCTTTTTTAATGTAGATGAGGGGCATCAGACACAAGCCGCATCCGGCACGAGCCGCGTCTCGCACCGCAAGACTGGACGTAGCACGATATCGACCCGTCACCGTAACCCGCTCGCGTTCGGAGCCTCTGCTGAATTCCCACTCGTCAGCATGACCCGACAGCGAGAAACTCAAACAGCTATGTTGCTCAAGCTCGCGTGGATGCTGAGGCCTGCCTGCCCGATCGAAATACGCTGATGACCCGCAGACGACCTGCTGCATCATCATCAACCTGCGGGCAACAAGGCTTGAATCGATCAATGAATCGGTCGCGCGAATGACTAGGTCAAAGCCATCCTCAATGAGATTGATCCGTCGGCTATCGGCATGAAAATCCACCGTTAGATCAGGATATCGTTCGAGAAACCGGGGCATGGCGGCCGACAGCCGGATGTGAGTTAATGTCGCTGGCGCTGCAACGCGAAGAAACCCACTGGGTCGCTGCTGCAGCGGCCCAAGCGCGGTGTCTGCTTCATCCAGCTCATCGAGGACGCGCACCACAGACTCATAATATTGGAGCCCAGCTTCGGTGCTGCTCAGTCGACGTGTGGTCCGGTTGAGAAGTCTTGCGCCAAGATGCGCTTCCAGCTCGGCGATATTCTTGCTGATAGCGGCCGGCGAAAGGCCGAGCTGCCGGGCAGCTTCGGCAAAGCTGCCGACCTCAACCACACTTCTGAAGACCCGCAATGCCGTGAAACGATCCACAACCCACCACATCCACGTAAACAGTGATGTGACTAGGGTATTGGAGTTCCAGTATCGAGACAACAATTGGTCTAAAGGGGCACACCTTCAACGTGTCCCTGCTTTACTAAACAGCGGGCTAAGCCTTATTGCGAGGCCAGATCAGCGCAATCGTTTGGAGCGTGTTCGTAGAAGCGAACGAACTGTTCAAAGGCGGCGGCTGCATGCAGCAGGTTAGCATCCTCATTCCAGGCACCGACGATCTGCAAGCCAACGGGAAGGCCGCTTGATGACAGACCACATGGAATGCTGATCGCCGGGTGTCCGGTCAGATTGAACAGGTTGAGATATGGCACCCAGCTTCGCCGCATGTCTTCAGCATCCATCCCGTTGATCTCAATAGGCTCCAACGCCCGATGCTCGACAGCAAGCGGAGGCCGGCTGCAAGTTGGCGTCAACACAACGTCATAAGTCGCGAACCACTCCTGGACCGACCGGAATAGCGCCGTGCGCTTGTAGAGCGCGTGCGTGATTTGTTGCCCATTGTACTGGGCACCGGCCTTGATCCCTTCGACGAAGCTGGGATCAAGCTTGGAACCGATCTCATCCAGTTGCGAATGGAACCTTGCGGCCCAGTTCGCCTGCTGCAGAATACGCCAGGTCGGCTCGGCATTTTCAAAGGGATCGTCGATTGTATCGGTCTTCCATCCCATTTCCCGAAAGATGTCGAGAGACCGCTCGCAAGTCTTGCGGATATCGTCATCGAGCAACTGGTTACCAAGGAAAGGCCGCCATGCAGCGCGCTTGATCTCTTTGTGCGCGCCAACTTGGCGCACGGCGGCCAGCGCACGAGGTGATTTGGCACCTCGAGAGTATGGGTCGCTGCGATGTTCTCCGGCTATCACATCGAGCATGAGCGCGACGTCCGCGACCGTGCGTCCCATGATGCCGAGATGTATGAAGTTGTTGAAAGCATCAGGTACCTGGCTATGCGGAACGAGACCCAATGTCGGCTTCAGCCCCACAATACCGGTAAGAGCCGCTGGCAGGCGCGTACTGGCACCAGCATCAGTCGCAAGCGACAATGGCCCAAGCCCCGCCGCCACGGCAACAGCAGATCCTCCGCTTGACCCACCCGGCGTAAGGGCCCTGTCCCAGGGATTTCGCGTAATCCCGAAAAGAGGCGCATCGGTCAGAAGCTTATGTCCGAACTCAGACGTCGTCGTTTTGCCAATGATGTTCGCTCCGGCCTTTTTGAGCCTACCAACAGCCACTGCGTCAAGATCAGGCACATGGCTTTCCAGTAGCAGTGAGCCCGATGTCGTTCTAATTCCGGCCGTGTTTATGAGGTCCTTCACGGAGATCGGCACGCCGTGTAAGGGTGGCAAATTCTCTCCGTTCATCCTTACGATCGTGTCAGATTCTTCCGCGCGCCGCATTGCGCCTTCGAAATCTACGGTGATGTAAGAATTCAAGGTCGACTGGGACTTCTCGATACGATCGAGAATGCGAGCTGTTGCCGTCCTCGCCGTAACGTCGCCCCGGCGAATAGCCACGGCAAGCTCGATCGCCGACATGAACGCTATATCTTTTGACATGCTTAGGCCCCCATTCCGAAATGAGGAGCACCTTTAACGGCAAGATCGAGTAACGCTTCGTCACCACCCTTCCAGCCAATAAACGAAAGGCCGACGGGCAGCCCATCGACTGTTCCAACAGGCAGCGATATCTGGGGCAGCCCACCAAGACCCGCAACACAGGTCAGACGCATGATGCGCCGGCGCAATAACGCACCAGCATCTCCGTCGGCGGCTTCCACGCGCGGGGCGACACAGGGCGAGGTTGGCAGAGCCAAAAATGTACCGGGAGGCACTAGTTTCTCAAGATCACTTCGGATAAGACTGCGGTTCCGTACGGCTACTTCATACTCGGTCTTCCCGATCTGTCCCGCATAATCCATACGCTCGCGAATATCCGGACCGATGCTCGGATTTCTTGCGGAGATGAAAGATCCGTAGTTTTTCCATACTTCATAACCCTGCATGGTGCGGAAGATCTCCGACCAGCCGTCAAATCCCTCTGATGAGATTCGCGTTGTTTCAATTGACGGGAGATCTTGCTTCATGCGCTCCAGCGCTGAAAGTAGGAATTCAGCAATAGCCGTATCGGCCTGCAAGAACGCGTCCTCAGCGACCAGAACACGGAACGGTTTGGCCTTCACTTCACGTTTATCAAGCAAAACAGCGGCCTTGCGGAACAGGCCAGGACTTTGGGAAAACCAGCCGGGCGTATCGAAGGATTGAGACATCGGCATCATACCTTTGTCATCAACTCGCCCATGCGTAGTTCTGATGCCGTAAATTCCGCAGAAAGAGGCCGGGATACGGATCGAACCGCCCGTGTCGCTACCTATACCAAGATCACTCGCGCCCGAAGCCACGGCAGACGCAGAACCGCTTGAGGATCCCCCGGCCAACCGACCTGGAGCTTTCGGATTAGCGGGATTTCCATAATGCGCATTACTGCCCGCAATACTGAAGAAAAATTCGTCGCATATCGTTCTTCCGGTTATCCGACATCCTGTTTCTAAAAGTCTGAGAACGACGGCTGAATGCTCCGATGCAGGCGCTCCGGTCGATAGCCAGTCAGGATTTCCGCCGCCGGTATGCTGCCCGGCAATGTCATACATATCTTTGAGAACCACCGTCAGACCTGAGAGCGGGCCTTGTCCGGTCGGTTGGATCGGCTCTGTCAGGTCATGCGGTACAAATGCCGATCTATAGGATGATAATTGGTTCATCGTGATCAGCTCTTCCTCTCACTTTCTTGTTCACGTCGGCCACCTTGCCATCAGAGGTGCGGGAGATCGGAAGTGTTGGATGGCTTGGTCACAAGGATTGCTTGGTCCGCCCTTCGAAGACGAGACGGATTGTCAGCGTCGGGCGTCAGCGCAATTCGAGAACATGCTCTACCGGCCGGCGCGGTTTCTGTGGCCAGTTCCCTTCAGCCGCTCGACCGACTGCGACTAACATGACCGGTATTTCATTGCTCTGCAGACCGAACGCCCGGCTCACGCCTTCCGGATCGAATCCCACCATAGCTCCCGAAGCGAGGCCTTTTGCTTCAGCGGCAAATATCAAAGTAGCCGCGCCAAAGGTGGCGCTGCGGACCGTTTCGTCACGTGCTGTTTGAGGATCGGCATACTTCGTGCGCACACTCTCTTGCCAGCGTTGCACAATATCGACCGTCATATACCCCGCTTCAACGGATCCGCTTAGGCGATCAGAAACCACTGCTGCATCCGGGAAAACTCCCACAATGATGAAGGTCACGCCCGAATCCTCCACCTTCGGCTGATTGAAAGCTACTTTACGTAGGGCAGCCTTTGCCTCCGCAGAACGCACAGCGATAAATCGCCAGTTCTGCAGATTGTAAGCGGTTGGCGCACGGGTCGCGAATGCGACCAGGGACTGGATTTTAGCATCGTCGATCTGCGCAGATGCATCGAGCATCGTCGCGGAGATTCTTTTTTTGATCAGGGCAAGCGCAGATTCGGTCATGATGGTTTCCCAGCAACGTCGATGGGCCAACCGAGTGGCCGGAATAGTTCGGGCCAAGCTAGGCGTGCATCGCTGTTGGGATAATCGGCAGAGATCGAAAGTGACCGTTTTCCTGCAGTAAACAATCAGCCGGCACGAATGCGGTCATCTCGCTTGCGTCTTTGGATCACGATATCGCCTGGTGCCGGTCTTAAGTCCGGCAAGCAACCATAGCCCGTGCTGGAAATACCGGGCATGTCCAGATTCTTCACTGCCAAGCGACCGGAGGCCACCAGCGCATCTTTCTTCACAGCGCAGCGGCAACGCCTGACTGCCCGCTCAAGGAGCGACGTCGCCAGTCATTCTGCAACCAAATAAGGAACCGCTTTGGCTATCCCAGAATGCGACATTCGGCCGGCATGGTAAGGATGTCGAAGTCCGTCATGTTCGTATCGACATTCTCAAGGCTCATGAACATGCACTCGTCGTGGACGAAGTGCGGTCCTGCGTGCCAGACGCCCGTATGTATCTTGATGATACGATCGCCAGGAATCCGAAAGGCCGTAATCTGTTCAGGACCAGGGAAATCACCACCCGGCTTTGTCGCCTCAGCCATTGCTAAGAACCATTCCTTACCGTGGAGCGATCCTAGACATTGGCTAACTTTCTGGTGGCGGGCTAATTTGGTGAAAATCAGCCCGCGCTTGAACTGATGCATGATGCGCATGCAAGGCTCACCACCCGAGAAAACGAGATCGACGTGATCCTTTTCTTCACGCGACTTGAACTTGTAGGCCCTGTCGCCCTGGTCTCCGCTTTTTCGAGGTTTTATGATGTTCCCATAGGGAGCAAACGCCTCGTCAGTCAGATCTTGGACCGGGACAAGATACTGATCGGCCACAATCATATTACTCTCTTCCTGTTGCGCGACTGTCTCGACCACACGCGTCACCGATTGTCCTTGAGCGCAATATTCGCAGATTTGATGACCCCAGCCCAACGGGCCATGTCGGTCTTTACCAGATCCAGAAAGGCCGCCTGATCCAGGACATACGGAAAGAGCTGTTGCGCCTTCAGCTTCTCTACAACTTTAGGATCCTGCATGATCGCGGTGATTTCGCGTTGCAGACGGTTGACAATGGCGTCTGGTGTTTTCGCCGGAAGGAAGATTCCCGCCCAAGAGGTGATTTTGAAGCCAGGGAACGTCTCTGCGATACTGGGGACATCAGGAAGAACCGATATCCGTTCCAGTTCGCCAACGGCGATGGGTACGAGTTGGCCAGCCTGAATATTCTGCAGCGTCACCTGCACGTTGTTCACACCAAGCTGCACTTCGTTAGCAATTAGGCCGAGTGAGGCCGGACCTGCACCCTTATAGGGCACGTGCAGCAGTTTTACCCCAGCTTGAGCTGCAAACAGTTCCATTGCCAGATGACTGAAGCCGCCGACGCCGCTCGATGAATACGCAATACCGCCCGGATTAGCTTTTGCTGCGGCGATCAGCTCAGGAATCGTTTTGACCTTCAGCGAAGGGTTCGCGACAATTAGACTCGGGAAACGCACCATCGGCGCCACTGCGATGAAGTCTTCCAGCGGCTTGTAGGCCAGCTTAGGCTGCAAAGACGGGTTCGCAGTCAAAGGCGTGTCAGGCGATGCAGCGATCGTGTATCCGTCCGGATCGGCCTGCTTGAGAGCGCCCATGCCGATGGCACCATTCGCGCCACCTCGGTTCTCGATATAGACAGGTTGGCCAAGCCTGTTTCCAAGGTGTTCCGCGACAAGGCGCGCAACAAAGTCTGTTCCGCCCCCCGCAGCGAACGGCACAATCATTTTGATCGGCTTTGTCGGCCATTCTTGCGCTTGTGCGACTGTATTCACCATCAGGCCGATACCGAAAGCGGAATATACTGCAATTTTCATGATAGCTCGTTTCATACCACTCACAATTTACCCCCAGACTCTGCGAACCAATTTTCGTCGGACTACTCAGGTCCGCCTTCAATCGATTGGAATAAAAAGTGTGTGACGGACCTTTGCGTCGATATGCTCTGACCTGTGGCCCTTCCCGGTGATGTCTTCGACCAGGAACACTTCGCCTGCCCTGATGATCCGGCTTTCACCATCGCTCGCTGTAATCTTCACGCCGCCATCAAGGTTCACAATATACTGACGACGCGGTGCTGGATGCCAATCGAGATTGTAATCGGCTTGCGATTTTCGAAAGATGATTCCTGTGGCTGGACGCCGCTCTGAATAAAGGCTCATGCGCCTCTGTTCAGCCCATCCAATTTCAATCTCCCGAAAGTGAGA
>JAEWHY010000524.1 GCA_023387555.1 Pseudomonadota bacterium | reverse complement strand
CTCAAGCGGCGGCGGATCGAATACGATCTCGTGCCGTTCTGCCGCGACCGCGGCGTCCCGGTGATGGCCTATTCGCCGATCGAACAGGGCCGGCTACTCGGCGTCGCAGCGCTCAAAGAGGTCGCCTCGCGTCACGGCGTGAGCACCGCGCAGGTTGCGCTCGCCTGGCTGCTCGGGAAGCCGGCGACCATCGTCATTCCCAAGGCGACCAAACCGGCGCATGTCCGCGACAACTTCGCCGCGCTGGATCTCAAGCTCACCGCCGACGATCTTGCGGTCCTCGACCGTGCCTTCCCGCCGCCGGAACGGAAATACGCGCTGGAGATGCTCTGAGCCAACGCCGTGGTTATACGCGGCACGCAAAATGCGTATAACCCGCTGGCGCAGGGGAAAAGCGGCTCATGACCGATCTATCGAAACTTTCTATCGGCCTGAAAGGCAAGGCACAGATCCTCGTCGGCGAGGAGCAGACCGCGCCGCGCGTCGGCTCCGGTCGGGTGCGGGTGCTGGCGACGCCGGTGATGATCAACATGATGGAAGCGGCGGCGCTTGACGCCATCGAGAGCCTTCTGCCGCCCGGCCATCAGAGCCTCGGCACGCATCTCGATGTCGGCCATTACGCGGCGACGCCGGTGGGAATGACGCTGCGCGCCACGGCGGAGGTGGCGAAGATCGACGGCCGCAATGTCACGTTCCGCGTCGAGGCCTTCGACGACAAGGAGCGCATCGGCGACGGCACCCATACGCGGGTGGTGGTCAATGTGGAGCGTTTCGACGCCCGCATTCAAAAGAAACTCAAGGGCGAGTGACGGGACGAACGATGGGTCCGCGTATTGCGTTTATCGGGTTCGGTGAAGCCGGTCAGGCGATGGCGGCGGGGTTGCGCGAGGATGGTGTCACCGACATCGCGGCCTGGGACATCCTGTTTCCGGAAAGCGCCGGCGCCCGGCTGATCGACGCAGGAAAGGCTAGCGGCGTGCGGATCGCCACGTCTGCTGCCGATGCTTTGCGGGACGCTGAGATCGTGATCGCCGCTGTCACCGCTGCATCCAGTTACGAGGCCGCACAGTCGGTCGCGGGGCACCTGCGCAACAATCCGTTCTATCTCGACGTCAATTCGGTTTCGCCCGGGCGCAAGCAGGCGACCGCGGAACTTATCGGCGGCGAGGCGCGCTATGTCGATGTCGCGATCGTTTCCGCGATTTATCCGGCACGTCACAAATCGCCGATGATGCTGGCCGGCCCGCATGCGGCTGCGGCCGCCCCGGTGCTGGCTGCGCTCGGGATGAAGACGCAGGTGGTCGGCGAGACGGTCGGCGCGGCCGCGGCAATCAAGATGATCCGCAGTGTGATGATCAAGGGGATCGAGGCGCTGAGCCTGGAATGCTTCCTCGCTGCCTCGCGCGCCGGCGTGGTCGATCAGGTCGCCGATTCGCTGCGCAACAATTATCCGGGCGTCGACTGGCAGACGATGTCGGAATACAACATCGAGCGCATGGCAAGCCACGGCATCCGGCGCGCGGCCGAGATGCGGGAAGTGGCGGAGACGTTGCGCGAACTCGGTGTCACGCCGCTGATGACCGCAGGAACCATCGAACGCCAGCAGCAGATGGGTGAGATCGGCCGCCAGCCGGAGGTCCGGGAAGCGGTGGCGGAAGGGCGAAGCGCGATGCTCGCCGCGGTCGATGCCGCCTCAAAGGAGCGGCGCTGAAGCGCCGCTCCGGTCTGATGACTTAACGCGGCGGAATTTGCAGGAATTCCGCGAGCTGTTCCTTGGTCAGCGGCTTGTCGAGGAATTTCAGCTTCACGGCATCGGCGACCGCACCGTCGAGATCGGCCATCTGATCGGACTGCATGGCCGACTTCGGGTGGAATTCGGCAAGCGCCTCTTTGAGCAGCGCCTCGTCCTCCACCTTGATCTTCTTGGCGTACATCGACAGCGCCTTGGGATCGGCATACATCCAGTCGACCGCCTCGCGATATCCCTTCGCGAACCGCAGGATGGCGTCCTTCTTGTTCTTCCAGGCATCCGCATTGACGATGATCACACGCACCGTCTGGCCTTTCAGCGAAGGCACGTCGCTGCCGCGCGCGATGATGCGGATCTTGCCTTCCTTCAGCTCCTTGACGCCGAACGGCGGCGCCGCCCAGCCGATGTCGATCTGCCCGCTCATCACCGAGGTGAGCGTGCCGGGCTGCCCGCCGGTCGCGGTCGGCTTGGCCTTTGCACCGAGTTCCTGACCGAAGGCGACCACGATGTTGTTGGAGGACGAGCCGTTGGTCGAATAGGCGATCGTGTGCTTGTCGGTCGTGTCCTTCAGACTCTTGATCGGCGAATCCGCTTTCACGTACCAGTAAAGATCACCCGTGCCGGTAAAGGCTGGCAGCAGGACACGCACCGGCGCGCCGCGCGAGAATGCGCGCATCACGCCGGCGACGCCGACGCCCGCGCCCAGATCGGCCGAGCCCGAGATCACCGCCTGGATGGTCTCGCCGGCGCCCTGCGTGCCGACCGCCTCGAGCTTCAGATTGTGTTTGGCAAAGATGCCGGCGTCCTGACCGAGCGTCGGCGGCTGGTTTTCCCAGTTGTTGATCTGGCCGATGGCGATCTTGAGCTGGTCCTGTGCAAGCGCCGGTCCCGCGACGACAGCCGCGAGCAGCGCTGCACCGATAGCCGCTCCTGTACGGGTCATTTCTTTCTCCCTTTGGCCTTTTTTGCCTTGGTCTTGCTGACTTTGGCCTTGCTGACCGCCTTGGTCTTGCTGGCCTTGGTTTTGGCGACGCTAGCACGCTTGGCCCGGCTGCCAACGGCCTTTTTGGTGCTGCGCGGCAGTCCGCCGCCGGCCTTTTCGAGCCGCACCTGCCAGTATTCCCATGTCCTGAAAGTCGCGGTCGGCATAGCGTTGATCTGCGCCGCCAGATCGACCTCGCCGGGACGCAGCGGAACCACCTTGCCCAGCATCGCCGCAGCGTATTGGTATTCGGCGTTGCGGCACGAATAGACCGTGCGGAACATCAGCTCCTGAATCGTGGAGGCGACGACGGTGGCGCCATGCCCCTTCATCAGCACGAGCGGCGCCTGACCGAGCGTGCGGGCGAGCGAAGCGCCCTCTTCCGGTTTCACCAGCAGCAGATTGGTGTCGCCGAACTCGTCATACTGATCCCACATCGGGACCTTGTGGCCGACGATAGCGCCGAGATGCATGACCGGCTGGAGTTCGACGCCGGAGATGCAGAACGGCATCACGGCGGGAGCATGATGATGCACGACCGCCATCACGTCCGGGCGCGCCTTGTAGATCTCGCCGTGGATCACCCGCTCGGCATAGAGCCGCTGATCGGTGGGCGTGATGACGTTTGAATCGAGGTCATATTCCAGCACATCGTCGGGCTCGACCAGTTCGGGCGCACGCGAGCGCGACAGAAAGTAGCGATCGGGATTGGCCGGATTGCGCATGCTGACATGGCCGAAGGCGTCCAGCGCGCCCTCGTTGGCAAGAATGCGGTTGCCAAGCGCAACCTGCGAGCGAATCTCGTCAATCGACACCACGTATCCTCCGGGATTGTCTGTTTCAGGCGGGATTTGGTCATTTGCGGCCAACTGCAGCCTTATCCTCAATGCTTCGCCAACCGCAATTCCGAAATTGAAGAAAACACGGCGTCTCAGCCTGCACGACGCACCGACCGGCCCTGTGAGCCGCGCCGCTTCGTGAGTGTATCGGTCGTTGGTTGCAGCCGGCGCAGAGCACCGCGAATGTCTCGCACGACAGACATCCGGCCGCTGACACCTCTAGCGCGCGACGGCGCCGTTGCGACTGGCCGGCCTTTGCAGCGTTGTTTGACAGTGCCGCCCCCCCTTCCTAAACATGCAACCGAGCGCCTGCGCACCGATCAGCCAGGCTGACCATACTTTCAGGGATTGTGCTGTGCCGGACGTCGTCGAGTTTCGCCGCGAGGGTGCGATCGCGGTCATTACCGTCAACCACCCGCCCGTTAACGCGCTCAACAATGCGATGCGCAAGGGACTGGTCGACGCATTGTCGCGCGCGCGAGACGATGCCGATG
>JAEWHY010000349.1 GCA_023387555.1 Pseudomonadota bacterium | reverse complement strand
CGCCAATGCCGACAACCTCGATGCGCTGATCAAGGAGCAAAAGATCGCGGGCCAGCGCCTCGACATCGACCGCGCGCAGGTCGGCCTGTCGATCAAGGTCGGCGCACCGAAGCCCGATATCTCCACGCCCGACGGCGTCAGGCGCGCGCTGCTTGACGCGAGGGCCGTCGCCTATTCGGCCGGCGGCCTGAGCGGCAATGCCTTCGAGCATGTGCTGGCGACACTCGGCATCGCCGAACAGGTCAAGGCCAAGGCGAAGAATAGCTCGCCCGCGGCAAAGCTCGTGGTCTCGGGCGAAGCCGATATCGCCGTGCAGCAGATCTCCGAACTGATCGCGGTCGAGGGCGCGGAACTGCTCGGACCCCTGCCCGGCGAACTCGATCAGGTGACGCAATTCTCGATGGGCGCGCTGTCGGACGGCCGAGAGAAAGCCGTTGCGCAGGCGATGATGGATTATCTGCGCACACCGGACGCGCAGGCCGTGATCAAGGCGAAAGGGCTGATACCGGGGTGAGCGCACATGCCGCGAGTATTCCTGCGACATCTGCGGAGCGCAATGGTGCTGGTCGAAAGCCCATCAATGGATTTAGCTAGTTTTCTACGTCAAAATCGAAGAAATGCGCCTCAGGGCACATCCTGGAGAGAAGACTATCGGGTGCTGAGGTCAAACGCTCCAAGTCATCGCAACATACAAAATATTCATGCCCCCAAGGGGGCATGTGTTTTTTAAATGCGGAGTATTCTTCCCTCGAAAGAGCGAACAAGGCTGAAAGGTATCGAACAGGTATGTTTTGTAAGCCTGTGTCCGCAACCTCAATCTCAGTTAACCTACTCAGCCATCGTTCGGGACAGTAAAGCCCCAAGCGACTCTGATTCGAGTAACGCGCACGCTTGTCGTAGAGATTTTGTCGAGTGGCACAAACCTCGACGGCGATAACATCTGCCCCCTCGATGTAGCGCTCTTCGTCGAGAATGAAACGGACAAAAAGGGCGTCCGGAAGAACAGTGTATTCCCGGGAGCCTGGAACAAAGAGATAGGGTGGATCTTTCTCGTCTATTCCGCGGCAGCGGAACCATCGATTCGATCCAGACCTAAAATCGCTAGACCATTTCGCAATTTGCGCTTTGGCCTCACGATCCCTCATCACACCACCATCATCACCGGATTTTCAATCAGCCGCTTGAACGCGGTGATGAGTTCGGCGCCGAGCGCCCCATCGATGGCGCGGTGATCGCACGACAGCGTCACGCTCATCATCGTCGCGGCGACGATCTGACCGTTGCGCACCACAGCGCGCTCCTCGCCGGCGCCGACGGCAAGGATCGACGACTGCGGCGGGTTGATCACCGCGGTGAAGTCCTTGATGCCGTACATGCCGAGGTTCGACACCGAGGACGAGCCGCCCTGGTATTCGTTCGGCTTGAGTTTCTTGGCCTTCGCGCGCGCGGCCAGGTCCTTCATCTCGTTGGAGATGGCGGACAGCGATTTCAGTTCGGCCTGGCGGATGATCGGCGTGATCAGGCCGAACGGCAGCGCCACGGCAACGCCGATGTCGGAATGCTTGTGACGGAGCATCGCCGCTTCCGTCCATGACACATTGGCTTCCGGAGTTTTCTGCAACGCCAGCGCCATCGCCTTGATGACGAAGTCGTTGACCGAGAGCTTGTAGAGCGGCTTGCCCTCCGCGTTCTTGCCGGCGGCGGCATTGATCTCTTCACGCGCTGCGGAGAGCCTGCCGAGATCGCAATCCACCGTGAGGTAGAACGTCGGCATCGAATTGGTCGCGGCGGTCAGGCGCTGCGCGATGGTGCGGCGCATGCCGTCGTGCGGAATACTCTCGTAGGAGCCCTGCTCGTACAGACCGAGGATCTGCTGATCGCTCATGGCAGGCGCGGCAACCGGCGCCGGTGCAGCGGCCGGCGCGCCGGCCGCAGGCGGGGCTTTCAGACCCTGGCCGGATTTCGCCGCGTCGATGTCGCGCGCGATCACGCGGCCATGCGGACCCGAGCCTTGAATCTGCGAAACGTCGATGCCCGCATCCTTCGCCAGCCGACGCGCCAGCGGAGAAGCGAACACGCGCGCGCCGCCATTGGTCTTGGCCGGTTGAGCGGCAGGAGTCGCCGGCTGTGGCGCCGGTGCTGCAGGAGCTGCCGACGCAGCAGGCGCCTGGGCGGGTTTGGGCTCTGGCTTCGGAGCCGGTGCGGCCGGTGCAGCTGCTGCCGGCGCGGGCGCTGCCGGTGCAGATGAAGATTTTGCGTCTGACGCCGCCGCCTTCACGTCCTCGCCGTCGCCGGCCAGCACCGCAATCACCTGATTCACCGGCACATCGGCGGTGCCTTCCGGCACGAGGATCTTTGCCAGCGTGCCCTCGTCGACCGCCTCGACCTCCATCGTCGCCTTGTCGGTCTCGATCTCGGCGATCACGTCGCCGGACTTGACCGCGTCGCCTTCCTTCTTGAGCCACTTGGCGAGATTGCCCTTCTCCATCGTGGGAGAGAGCGCGGGCATTCGGATGTCGATGGGCATCGCGCAGCTCCGCTCAGCGATAGGTCACGGCCTTGGCCGCTTCCACGATTTCGTCGACCGAGGGCAGCGCCAGCTTTTCGAGATTGGCGGCGTAAGGCATCGGCACATCCTTGCCGGTCACGCGCATGACCGGTGCATCGAGATAATCGAACGCCTTTTCCATCACGCGCGCGGCAATCTCGGCGCCGATGCCGTTCTGCGGCCAGCCCTCTTCCACCGTGACCAGCCGTCCGGTCTTCTTCACCGAGGCGATGATCGTGGCGTCGTCGAGCGGACGCAGGGTCCGCAGGTCAATGACCTCGGCATAGATGTGCTTCTTGGCGAGCTCTTCGGCGGCCTTCAGCGCGTAGGTCATGCCGATCGAGAACGAGACGATGGTGACGTGATTGCCGGGCCGCACCACCTTGGCCTTGCCAATCGGCAGCACGAAATCGTCGAGCTTCGGCACCGGGAACGAATGACCATAGAGGATTTCGTTCTCGAGGAAGATCACCGGATTGGGATTTCGGATCGCGGCTTTCAGAAGGCCCTTGGCGTCGGCCGCGGTATAGGGCGCGATCACGATCAGGCCGGGGATGGCCGAATACCAGGCCGAGAAGTCCTGGCTGTGCTGGGCGGCGACGCGCGCGGCGGCGCCGTTTGGCCCGCGGAACACGATCGAGGCGCCCATCTGGCCGCCGGACATGTAGAGCGTCTTGGCCGCCGAATTGATGATCTGGTCGATCGCCTGCATCGAGAAATTGAAGGTCATGAACTCGACGATCGGCTTCAATCCCGCGAGCGCGGCACCGACGCCGAGACCGGCGAAGCCATGCTCGGTGATCGGCGTGTCGACCACGCGCCTTGCGCCGAACTCCTGCAGCAGCCCTTGCGTGACCTTGTAGGCGCCCTGATATTCGGCAACCTCCTCGCCCATGACGAACACCGTTTCGTCGCGGCGCATCTCCTCGGCCATCGCATCGCGCAACGCCTCGCGCACGGTCTGCGTCACCATCTCGGTGCCGGCCGGCACGTCGGGCTCCGGTTCTTCCTGTGGCTCCGGCGGCGCTGCGACCGCGGAAACCGCTTCACCGGACTCGACCGGCTGCTCGGACTTTGGCGCGTCCGGCGCTTTCGATTCCTGCAATTCCTCGCGCGGTGCGGCAGCCGGTTTCGTGGCGGGTGCACCAGCCTTTATCGCGGCGGCGTCCTCGCCATCGCCGAGCAGCACGGCGATCGGCGTATTCACCGCGACGTCGGTGGTGCCTTCGGGCACGAGGATCTTGCCGAGCGTGCCTTCGTCGACCGCCTCGACCTCCATGGTCGCCTTGTCGGTTTCGATTTCGGCAATCACGTCGCCGGACTTGACCGCGTCGCCCTCCTTCTTGAGCCACTTGGCAAGGTTGCCCTTTTCCATCGTGGGCGAGAGCGCGGGCATCAGGACATCAATCGGCATGGACGCTCTCTGGATCAGCGAACCGCATTACGGGAAATCTAGCGCAGCACATCGGTATAGAGCTCCGAGGGATCGGGCTCCGGATCGACGGTTGCGAATTCGGCCGCCTCGTTGACGGTGCCGCGCACTTGCGCGTCGATCTTCTTGAGGTCATCCTCGCTGACCCATTTCCGCGACAGCAGGCGCTGGCGCACCTGCTCGATCGGGTCCTGTTCGGAGCGCACCTTCTCGACCTCGTCGCGGGTGCGGTATTTCGCCGGGTCCGACATCGAGTGGCCGCGATAGCGGTAGGTCTGCATCTCGAGGATATACGGCCCCTTGCCTTCGCGGCACCAGGCCACCGCCTTGTCGCCGGCGGCCTTCACCGCGCGCACATCCATTCCGTCGACCTGTTCGCCCGGAATGTTGAAGGATGCGCCGCGCTTGGAAAAATCCTGCTGCGCCGACGAGCGGTGTACCGCCGTACCCATGGCGTAGCGATTGTTCTCGATAATGTAGACAACCGGCAGCTTCCAGAGCTCGGCCATGTTGAAGCTCTCGTAGACCTGGCCCTGGTTGGCCGCGCCGTCGCCGAAATAGGTCAGGCATACGTTATCGTTTTGGCGGTAGCGGTTGGCGAAGGCGAGCCCGGTGCCGAGCGAAACCTGCGCGCCGACGATACCGTGGCCGCCATAGAAGGCCTTCTCCACGGAAAACATGTGCATGGAGCCGCCCTTGCCCTTGGAATAGCCGCCGCGGCGTCCGGTCAGTTCGGCCATCACCCCCTTGGGATCCATTCCGCAGACCAGCATGTGACCGTGGTCGCGGTATCCGGTGATGACCTGATCGCCCTCCTTCAGGGCCATCTGCATGCCGACCACCACCGCTTCCTGCCCGATGTAGAGGTGGCAGAAGCCGCCGATCAGGCCCATGCCGTACATCTGACCGGCCTTTTCCTCGAATCGGCGGATCAGCAGCATCTCGCGATAGGCCGAAAGCTCCTGCTCCTTGGTGAAATCGGCCACGGCCGGCGTATCGGTCGAGTCAGACGCTGTGGTCTTTTTGGCTACGGCCATTCGTATCCTCTGCGGTCCCTGCGCTGCGCGTTCGGGATATCGGCATGACTTACCCGAATTTGCCGGCGGATAAAAGCGCGGGCCGCGCCCTGTGCGCAACGCCAATTGCGGCGAAATGCCTGACGTCAAACGGGAAATTTCAGGCACTCTCGCGCGTTAACGGTGCTTGACCATCATCACGACGTCATTGGGATGGGCGAAGTTGAGCAAAAGCCGCGCCTGCTCGTCCAGCATGTCGGGGTCGATCTTGTCCGACCGCAGCAGCGCCAGCTTGCGCTCCCAGAGGTTGCGCTCGGCCTTCAGCCGGCCGAGCTCCGCCGTGAGTTCTACCATCTGCTGGTCGATCTCGTGCTTGGCGCGCAAGCCGCGCTGCCCGCTGAAGGCATGGACGCCGAAATAGCCGATCAGCGCCGCGGCCACGACGTAGAGACCGAGCGCTGTCAGAAACCCGCGGAGGCGCCTGCGCGAAACCATTGCGGCAACATGCCCGCGGCGCATTAAGGTCGGCTTAACGCATCTCGCATCGCGTCACGATGACTCAGCGACGCTTTGCGTGCAGCCGACCCGTTCTTTGTCCGCAGCCAAGCGCCCGCGCTTTACGCGATCTTCAGCACGCTCCGTCCCGGATAGATCGCCTGGTTGCCCAGCTCCTGCTCGATCCGCAGCAGCTGGTTGTATTTCGCCGTGCGGTCGGAGCGCGCCAGCGAGCCGGTCTTGATCTGCCCGCAATTGGTCGCGACCGCGAGATCGGCGATGGTCGAATCTTCGGTCTCGCCCGAGCGATGCGACATCACCGCGGTGTAGGCAGCCTTGTGCGCCATCTCGACCGCGGCGAGCGTCTCGGTCAGCGTGCCGATCTGGTTGACCTTGACCAGGATCGAATTGCCCATGCCGGTCTTGATGCCTTCGGCGAGGCGCTTGACGTTGGTGACGAACAGGTCGTCGCCGACGAGCTGGCACTTGGCGCCGATGGTCTTGGTCAGCAGCCGCCAGCCCTCGAAATCGTCCTCGGCCATGCCGTCCTCGATCGAGGCGATCGGGTAGCTTGCGACCAGTTGCGCCAGATAATCGACCTGCTGCTGCACGCTGCGCTTCTTGCCTTCGCCCTCGTAGTCGTAGACGCCGTTCTTGAAGAACTCGGTCGAGGCGCAGTCGAGCGCCAGCAGCACATCGGCGCCCGGCTTGAAGCCCGCCTTGGTCACCGCCTGCATGACGAAATCGAGCGCGGCCTCGGCGCTGGGCAGGTTGGGGGCAAAGCCGCCCTCGTCGCCGACATTGGTGTTGTGGCCGGCCGCCTTCAGCGCCGACTTCAGGGTGTGGAAGATCTCAGCCCCCATCCGCAGCGCCTCCGCGAACGAGGACGCGCCGACCGGCATCACCATGAATTCCTGGAAGTCGATCGGATTGTCGGCATGCGCGCCGCCGTTGACGATGTTCATCATCGGCACCGGCAGGGTGCGCGCGGAGGTGCCGCCGACATAGCGGTAGAGCGGCAGGCCGCTGGCGTCCGCCGCGGCCTTGGCGGTGGCCAGCGACACCCCGAGCAGCGCATTGGCGCCGAGCCGCGCCTTGTTGGGCGTGCCGTCCAGCGCGATCATGGTGTCGTCGATCCGGACCTGATCCTCGGCGTCCATGCCGCCGATGGCGTCGAAAATCTCGCCCTCGACCGCGGCGACCGCCTTGCCGACGCCCTTGCCGAGATAGCGGGCCTTGTCGCCGTCGCGCAGTTCCACCGCCTCATGCGCGCCGGTCGAGGCGCCGGACGGTACTGCGGCACGGCCGAACGAGCCGTCTTCCAGC
>JAEWHY010000515.1 GCA_023387555.1 Pseudomonadota bacterium | reverse complement strand
CGCCGGTGACATTGATCTGCTTGCCGTCCACGACATGCGACTTGTCCCAGCCCGAGCCGCGCACATCAAGCCATGCGCTCCAGCGCTGCTCGAACACCGGCGCCATTGGCGCCGCCTTCGTGATGTTTCGCTCGGCGGCGTAACCCAGCGTCGACAGCGCATCGTCCTTGCGCGCGGCGAACGGCGAACGCGACGACGCATTGGCCTGCGGATCGGCGGCGAAGTTCAGCGTCATCCCGTTCGGACCGATCGACACCGGGCTGCCACCGTTGCCGAACGCATCGCCGATCGCATTGTCCACCGCGCCGCTGATCGCCGCGCCCGAGGCCTGCGCCGCCATGGTCGAGCCCTGAATTTGCACGTTGCGAAGCTTCTGGCTGTCGGACGGTGTGGAGCCGCCAGCGCTGGCCGCAACACAGGTCGCTGTGACGGTTAAGCTATTGTCCGGCGAGTCAACCCCCTGGATCCGCCCCGTCTGACTGATCTCTCCATTGTCGTCGGCCTTGATCGTATAGACCTTGGTTTCGGTCTTGTCGGTGGTGGCGGTCAGGTCGGCAGCCATGTCGCCGCCTGCGACGATCCACCATTGCACGTTGCCGCCCGATCCGACCGTCGCATTGATCGTGAATGTAATCCGGTCGCCCGGTGCAAAGCCGGACACATTCTGATCCGCTGTCGTGCGGGTGTTGACCAAGAGGTTGAGCGCGCCGGAATTCACGGCCGCGCATCCGCCGGTGACGGGCGGGGGCGGGGGCGCAGCAAATGCATTCTGGTTGAAGATCACGATGGCGGCGGCGCCAACAAGACCCGCACATGCGACACGCTGGAAACCAGAAAATCTACGAACCCAGCGCGCAAATTCCATGAGAGTCGGCACCTCATCCCGAGAGTGACATGAGACTCATCTCACATCTTCCGAACACCTCGATACCGTCCTGCAGATTCCCCTGCAACGTCGATGTTGGTGCTCGTCAGGCGTTGAACGTTGAATATCATCGCACAAGCCAACACGACAACTGTCGATTGCTCCGCGCGCGCATCGACACAATGAAGCGCCATGTCCGGCATTGTACAATCGTCGCGCATAGCCGGCCGCCGCCGCATCATCCCAGCTGCCTGCTGACGGGAAGAGTTTGCACTGCAGCCCGGTGGAAACCGGAAAGGCTACGGCGCGCTCATGTGTCCACGCGCCGTGTCGCTTCAAGGCGGCCACGCCCTTGTCGTCTTATGCGCGCAGCTTGGCGGTCCTTGCGGCCTTCTTCGCCGCGCGCCGGACCGCAACGAACTCGAGATTGCGAACGTCGGCAATCCGGCGCTCGGCCACCTCTTCCGGATAATCGAGATTTTCCAGAAGGCGGCCTGCGAGTTGCAGGCTGGCCTCGATGGCTTCCGGAATGGCGTCAGTCGCCCCGAGCTTGGTCAGTTGCGCGGCGTGCTCGCCATCCTTCGCGCGCGCGAGGACACAGGCCCTCGGACGCAGCTTGATGATTTCCATGAGCATGCGTTCGGTCGCCTCGGCGCTGCCCAGCGTCACGATGAACGCGCGCGCCTTGTGCACGCCGGCATGGTGCAGGATTTCGGGCCGGCTGGCGTCGCCGAAATAGACCGGACGGTTCTTCTCGCGATGCTCGGTGACCAGCGCGCCGTTCAAGTCGAAGGCGATCCACGGCACATTCTCGCTGTCCAGCACTCGCGCTACGATCTGCCCGACCCGTCCGAAGCCGCCGATCACCACATGATCGCGCATCTCGGCGATACCGGCCTCCGGCGTATGATGTTCGTGCTCGATCGGCTCCAGCCGTTCGGCCACCACGCGCGCGATCTTTGCAAGCAGCGGCGTGAGCATCATGCTGAGGCCCGCGACCGCGACGGCGGAGGTCCCGATCTCGGCGGAGAGCAGCCCCTTCCCGGTCGCAAGCGCGATCACGATGAAAGCGAATTCGCCGCCCTGCGCCAGCAGGAGCGCCGCCTCGGCCGCGACCGGCCGTTCGACCCGGAACAGTCGCGCCGCAAGATACAGCACGCTCGCCTTGACCGCGATCAGGCCGACCAACGCCAGCAGGATCCAGCCGATATGACTCCACACCACCTTGAGATCGATCACCATGCCGACGGTGACGAAGAAGATGCCGAGCAGCAGGCCCTTGAAGGGATCGAGATCGACCTCGATCTGGTGGCGGTATTCGCTGTCGCTGAGCAGCAGGCCGGCGAGGAAGGCGCCGAGCGCGACCGAAAGGCCCGAGGCGCCGGTCGTCGATGCGATGCCGACCACGATGGTCAGCGTGATCGCCATGATCAGTTCGCGGCTGCCGGTGCGGGCCGCCGAGCGGATCAGCGGTGTGACGACATAGCGGCCGACCACCATGATCAATGCGACCGCGGCGAACGCCTGCCCGAACGGCAGCAGCAGGTCGATCACGGACTTGTCGCCGGCGTTGCGCGCCTCCAGGATGCCGATGGTGAAGAGGACCGGCACGACGCACAGATCCTGGAACAGCAGCACCGAGAGCGAGACCCGCCCGACCGGTGTCGCCGCGCGCCGCTGATCGATCAGGATCTGCATCACGATCGCGGTCGAGGACAAGGCGAAGCACATACCGAGGATCAGCCCGGCCGGCGGCGTGATGCCGCTGAACCGGATCGCCGTGCCGATCACGAGAATGCTGACGGCGACCTGAACGAGGCCGACGCCAAGCACATAGCGGCGCAATTGCCAGAGCCGCGGCAGCGACAATTCCATGCCGAGCAGGAACAACAGGAAGACGACGCCAAGCTCCGCCAGCGGCTCCGCTTCCTTCGGATCATCCAGCGTGACGTAGCTGAGGATCGGGTAATAGTCCTTGAGATAGCCAAGGCCGAACGGGCCAAGCACAAGGCCGATCAGGAGGAAGCCGAGCACCGTGCCGACGTAGCGGTGCAGCAGTGGCACGATGATGCCCGCTGCGACGAGGAAGATCAGGATGCTCTTCAGGTGCGCTTCATGCAGCACGGACGCAGTTCCCCCCACAGCACCGCGGACACCACTCCGCTGCCGACCCCGCGAGACGCGGGGCCTGTCATTTAGAGCTAGATACTATGAGTCGTGTCCCTGCTTGCGCGGAGACGACGGGACAACCTACCCCATACTCACCCGGCGCCGATCGCAGCCTCGATCGCCTTGAGCGCGGCGTCGGCCTTGGAGCCGTCCGGGCCGCCAGCCTGCGCCATATCGGGCTTGCCGCCGCCGCCCTTGCCGCCCAGCGCCTCGGACGCCTTGCGCACCAGATCGACGGCCGAGAAGCGGGACACGAGATCGGGCGTCACGCCGACCACGATGCTGCCCTTGCCGTCGTCGCTGGTCGCGACCAGCGCGACGACGCCTGAGCCGACCTGCTTCTTGCCCTCGTCCGCCAGCCCCTTGAGGTCCTTGACGTCGATGCCGCTGACGGCGCGCGCCAGCAGCTTGACGTTGCCGACGGTCCGGATGCTGTCGTCGTCGCCCGCCTTGCCGCCGCCGCCCATGGCGAGCTTCTTCTTCGCCTCGGCAAGCTCGCGCTCGAGCTTCTTGCGCTCGTCGAGCAACGCGGCGAGCCGGTTCGGCGCCTCCGCGACCGGGACCTTGAGAAGCGCGGTGATTTCATCCAGCGCGCGGCTCTCGGCGCGCAGCAGCCGCCGCGCGCCCTCGCCGGTCGCGGCCTCGATCCGGCGCACGCCGCCAGCGACGCCGCTCTCGCCGGTGATCGCGACCAGGCCGATATCGCCGGTGCGCGCCACATGGGTGCCGCCGCACAATTCCACCGACCAGCCGAGCGTGTTGCCGCCGGCGCCGGACGGGCTTTCGCCCATCGCCACGACGCGGACCTCATCGCCGTATTTCTCGCCGAACAGCGCGCGGGCGCCCGCCGCGCGGGCATCATCCAGCGCCATGACGCGCGTGGTCACCGGCGAATTGCGCAGCACATAGTCGTTCGCCATCGCTTCGATCTGCGCGATCTCCTCAGGGCTGATCGCCTTCGGATGCGAGAAGTCGAACCGCAGCCGCTCGGGCGCGACCAGCGAGCCCTTCTGCGCGACATGGTCGCCGAGAATCTGGCGCAGCGCCTCGTGCAGCAGATGCGTCGCCGAATGGTTGGAGCGGATCGCGGCGCGGCGCGCGCTGTCGACGTCGAGCTGGAGCGCGAGGCCGGGCTTGAGCACGCCTTCTTCGACGGTGCCGAGATGCACGAACAGGTCACCCGCCTTCTTCTGCGTATCGGTGACGCGGAAACGCACGCCGTCGGCGGTCATCACGCCGGTATCGCCGACCTGGCCGCCGGACTCGCCATAGAACGGCGTCTGGTTGACGATCACCGCGCCGGTCTCGCCGGTCTTCAGCTCGGCAACCTCGCTGCCGTCGCGGAGCAGCGCGGTCACGGCGCCCTCCGCACTCTCGGTGTCGTAGCCGAGGAATTCGGTGGCCCCGAGCTTTTCACGCAGCCCGAAATACACGGTCTCAGAGGCGGCATCGCCAGACCCCTTCCAGGATTCGCGCGCCTTCTCGCGCAGCTTCTCCATCGCCGCGTTGAAAGCCCCGACATCGACCGAAATGCCGCGCGGACGCAGCGCATCCTGCGTCAGGTCGAGCGGAAAACCATAGGTGTCGTAGAGCGTGAAGGCGGTCTCGCCCTTGAGGGCATCGCCCTGCTTCAGGGCCTTGGATTCGTCCTCAAGAATCGCAAGGCCGCGCTCCAGCGTCTTGCGGAAGCGCGTCTCTTCGAGCTTCAGCGTCTCGCTGATCAGCGCCTCGGCGCGGTGCAGTTCCGGATAGGCCTGGCCCATCTCGCGCACCAGCACCGGCACGAGCTTCCACATCAGCGGCTCGCGCGCGCCGAGGAGTTCGGCATGGCGCATCGCCCGCCGCATGATCCGGCGCAGCACATAGCCGCGGCCTTCGTTGGAGGGCAAAACGCCATCCGCGATCAGGAACGAGGAGGCGCGCAGGTGATCGGCGATCACCCGGTGCGAGGCCTTCTGCGGGCCGTCGGGCGATACCTTGGTCAGTTCAGCGATGGCCTGGATGATCGCGCGGAACAGGTCGATATTGTAATTGTCATGGGTGCCCTGCAGCACCGCGGCGATGCGCTCCAGCCCCATGCCGGTATCGATCGAGGGCTTCGGCAGTTCGACCCGCGTGCCGTCCGGCAGCTGCTCGTATTGCATGAACACGAGATTCCAGATCTCGATGAAGCGATCGCCGTCCTGGCCGGGCGAGCCGGGCGGGCCGCCGGGGATCTTGTCGCCGTGGTCGTAGAAGATTTCCGAGCACGGCCCGCAGGGACCGGTGTCGCCCATCGCCCAGAAATTGTCCGAGCCGGCGATCCGGATGATGCGGCTTTCGGGCAGCCCCGCGATCTTCTTCCACAGGTCGAAGGCGACATCGTCGTCGATATAGACGGTGGCGGTCA
>JAEWHY010000345.1 GCA_023387555.1 Pseudomonadota bacterium | reverse complement strand
TCTCCGCAAGGCCCCGCTCGAGGAAGAAAATGCTGTCATTCGCAATCACCAGCCGTTCCGGCGTACCGAACCGCTTCAGGACAACGCTGATCGCGTCCTTGTACCCGCCAAAATCGCGGCCGACATTCGCCCGATGGATGATCAGGCGGCATTGCCGATTGAGATAGTCCACGGCCTGTGGATGAGGCGGCAGGTTCAACACCGCCACCACGTCGAACCCGGCCGCGCCAAACGCCTCGATCGCCGATCGCGTGAAGGCCGGGAGCGGCCCGTTGCAATAGATAACAAAAACGACGAACTTATTCCCACCTTGGAGACCCGCGCCTTCGTCAACCTTCAGGACGCGGCGCTTCTCGTCGTACACTCGAGGATCGAAACGCAGAGCGATCCGTCGGAGACCTTCAAGGGTCAGCACGAAACCGTGTTCGGCAAAATAGATGGCCGTTCCGATCGCATAACCGATCAGATTCAATATCTTCTTGAAATGCTGCATCGCCCCTGGGTCGCGCTTTACAGTCTGTGAGAGCCTTCACGGATCGCGGAAGGGGTTTCGATCCTCGCCAGACGGCAATCATGCACCAGCATATTGCAACACCTCACAAGGGACAAACGAAAGTCAATCTGCGCTGAGCAGTCGTTTCAGGCGCCGCGTATCCGCCCCCATCGTCTCGCAAAAACGAACGAACAGATCGGCAAAACGCTCGGACGCCGCATATCGGACCTTCGGTTCGCTCATGTGGCAGGCCAGAGCGAGATTCTGCCGCACCGCGCGGTACGTGAACTCCTTCTGATAAAGCCTGCGGCCGGCCTCGCACCGCCGCGCACGCTCGGCATCGTTGCCG
The DNA here is from genome assembly GCA_023387555.1 of Pseudomonadota bacterium. Classification (GTDB taxonomy): domain Bacteria; phylum Pseudomonadota; class Alphaproteobacteria; order Rhizobiales; family Xanthobacteraceae; genus Pseudorhodoplanes. The sequence goes on along the minus strand of JAEWHY010000345.1, from coordinate 7,191 downwards.
AATATCCGCTGCAAGGTGTCGTGCAGAACATCGTAATCGCCGTAAGGAACATGCCACACAATGTTCGACAGCCTGGCGAGATCCGAAATCGGGGTCGCAACAACCGGTGTTCCCATCGCGATCGCGTCGGTGAACTTGTAGGGCATCTGATAATGGCCGACCGCTTCGCGCGGGTCGAGCCACAGGATCACCGCATCGGCCAGATGGTTCAGGCGCGCCATCTCCGATGCGATCTGCGTCGGGAACACCATGATCCGGTCGGATGCGGCGGCTCTTACTTTCTTGAGTTCGGGCGTTTCCATGCTGCCCACGACGAGCAGTCGGTAGGCTTCATGCCGGCGAACGAAATTCACCAGCCGGTCGACCCCCTTGTGATCGCCGACCATCCCCCCGAACAGGATCACGCGATCGTCGTCGCTCAGCCCCAATGCACGACGCTGCTTTGACCGGTCGAAGCGCGCGGGATCGAATAATCCCTCGTCCTTGATATTGCGCATGAACAGGCATCGCGAACCGTAATGACGGTTGAGGTTCTCGTTGTGCGAAAACATCAGCGGCATTTCGGCGGCCAGGGCATCGAGATACTGTGACCAGATGAGCGAATGAGCGACCGACGCTTCCCCCGCGCGGGCGAGCACGTCTTCGTCCCCGAGCGTACGATGCAGCTTTCCGAGGCGCTTTCCGCCCATCATGGTTTCGAGATCATTCGCTTCGAGAAAAATCGGGGCGCCCGTGCGATAATTCGCAAGCAGCGCCAGCCCGAAGGATGGCAAACGCGGCTTCACGGCATAGATCACGTCGCCTGAAACCGCTTCCAGCGCGTTACAGAACGCGTCGAGAAAATCCGGAAAGCCGGCGCCCTCGAAAGATTTCAATTCGAACGGCGGCTTGGCCTCGGCAATCGGCGCAAAAATGGCCTCTTCAAAGAAGCGAAATGAAATCAATTGGACCTTCATCGCAGGCGAAAGCGCATCGGCCACCGAATAGGCCTTAGCAAAGTGATTGCGACTGATGTCCCAGGACAGCACCGTTACTTTTTCGACCCAATCAGGCTTGCTGACATCAACCCCACTTGCGTAATAGGTGCCGACCTTGTCCGTAATGAGCGCGCGTGCGCGCGCGTGAGCTTCCCTGGCACGGGAGATCTGCGCGACGCCGGCAATGCGCTGGTAGATGTTCAAGGTGAGCGGCACGTGTAAGGCGTCACGCGGCCATGCATATCTCGCGATCAGATCGTAATCCTGCAGCGCCTGAAGCCGCTCGTCGAAGCCGCCGAAGGTCTGGTACAGGGCCCGGTGATGCACGATCGAATTCAGGTCGACGAACGGACTTTTGAGCTGCAGTTCGTAGTCGAAGTCGCGCGCCCGGACCGTATTGACTTCAGTAAACGCGCCATCGACGCTGATATCAAAGTAGTTGGCGTAGGCCATCGGCTGTCCCGGAGCCGCCAGCATGGCTTGGATCATCACCCGCAAAAAGTCGGGATGCCACAGATTGTCTGAATCGAGATACGCGATGTATTCGCCCGTGGCCGCTTCGAGGCAGCGGTTGCGGGCGGCCGCAGCACCGGCATTGGCCTGACGCAGCAGCTTCAGCCTGCCGTCGGACAGCGCCTTGCAGACCTCCCAGGTGTCGTCGGTGCTGCCGTCGTCGCAGACAATCAGTTCCAGATTCTCGTAACTCTGATTGAGCACAGAGCTGATCGCGTCAGCCACGAAGCCGGACCGGTTGAAAACCGGCATGATGACGCTGACCAGCGGCTGCTGCGTCCGCCTGTCGGCCGGCGCCGCAAAGGTGGCGTCCAGCGTTCGATCGACTTCCTGCAGAACGTCTTCGCCGCAGACGCAAACGACCTTCTTCAACTGTTCGAAAAAGTGCAGGCCCCGCCCGCGATCGATCTGGTCGATGACATTCAGCAGGTCTACCCTAGACCTCAGCGGATTCGCGCGCGCCGCCTCTGAAAAGGCGCCGGCGTGGTCACGCTTCTCCCACAGGCGCAGGTCCGCAACAAAGATCGGACTCGTCTTGTAACCCTTGCTCGCGCCTGTTGTGAGATAATGGGCCAGTGGACTGAGCTGAGACCCGGCCACCTCAGGATACATCGTCCGATACCATTCGGTATCAAACAGCGGATTGGGATTGCAGCCCTTCGCTGCGCCCTCGCTGACATAGTGCGCGAGTGCGTTCTGACCGCGCTCCATGACCACGGGATTCTCACGGCGATACCAGTCGACGTCAAACAGCGGATTGGGGGCCCTGCCCTCCAAATCCCCGAACTGGATGTAGTGAACCAGCGGGTTGATCTGCGCCGCCGCCACATCCGGATTGCGGGACAGATAATACTGTGTCTGGAACAACGGCGATGGGTCTCGTCCCTCTCGTGCGCCGAACCTCAGATAATGACTGATCGGATCAATGCCCGAATGTACGAGATCGGGATAGCAGGACAAATACCACCGCTCGTCGAAAATGCCGCTTCCGGCCACAAGCCGTCGCAGCTTCCCGGCTCGAAGTCCGCGCACCCCTCCCGTCAGCAGCGTGCGGGGCTGTTTAACTCCGCGAACAATGCGAGCCGCCGTGCTGCGAATTAATTCGGTCGTTCGCATGCCGCGTGTGCAGGCCCCACCATTCAAACGTCATTGTCCGCCGATCTTGGGCCGGACATCCGAATGCGCAGGCACTTTCGTTGTTGCGATGTGCGCTTCCGTATCGTAGCCGAACAGCCTCATGATCTCTCCGGCGCGGCCCTCATTAAAGAACGCAACCTGCTCGTCCGTCAGCTTGCCGATCCATTGATTGCGGCCATCAAAAATCGGCTGATTGATTTGCCAATTGCGCAGCAGGTTGTGCTCTTTGCCATCTTCCCCGCTACCGGGCCGCTTTTCCTTCACACCAAACCACAGTTGCGGCTGTTCGAAATAACGAAGCATCGCAGAGTCAAAGGGAACGCCAGCGAAAGCCGTTGCCTGTCGGAGAATGCCCTCGGGATCGACCACAAGGTCTTCATAGCGGATCACATGCACATCCGGATGATCGCGCTCGCTCAGCACGAACTCGTTGTCCCTCACCCAGCGCTCCATTCCTGGCTCGGCCGAACCATATCGCTTGATATGCGAGGACGCCACGTCCCGGCCGTCCCTGACCATGACCAGGAATCGCGCCTCAGGCACATGATCGCGAATACGCGGCAGGTAGCGAATGTGTCTTGGCGTTTTCTCCGAAAGATGAGGTCTGCCGGAGCTCTGCCATCGCTGCCGCAGGGCAGCCCAACGCTCCTTGGCGAGAGCGGACTTCGTAAAGACTCCCGTCTCCTTCCGCGGCATATAAAATTCCGGATGAGCCGCAAACATGGCCGCAGCAAGCGAAGTGCCGCTATGGCCACACCCGCAAATAAACACGATCTGGCCGGGCAAAGCGGCTCACCTTCGTTAAATGCCGTACCTTTGCATATCGTAATGCAAGGATCGCGCTGAATCCAGCGATTGGGGTCGCCCAAGGGGCCCTGCCCTCCTGGCAAGCAACGGACTCGGGGCGCGGCAGGTTCCAGACGGTCCGGAGCGCTCAATCGCCCCGGTTGCGAAGCTGCTTTACCAGCAGGGCGATCGCGTTGACGAGGAAGCCCGGCGCGTCAAGGCGGAACGTTCGGACCATGCCGTGCGCCCCATATCCGACTGAGACCGCATCAGCGCTCGCTGAGAGACCGGAGATCCGCGAAATCGGAATACGCATCTGATCGCCGCCAGCTTGGACGAAATGGATATTGTAGTTTGACAGGATCAGATCGCCTACATTGCGACGGCGTTTTGCCGGAACTCCCGGCGGCGGAATCGGCTCGCTCGGTTCGTCCAGCGTGTAATACGAGGCCTTGACGGGTGGCGGCCCACTCAACCTGTCAGCCGCATCTGCCAAGCGATAAAGCCGGACCTCATTGAAGATCCAGATGAGCGTCTCCGCGCGGCGCATCCTGACGGGCATCGGACCGTCAAGAGCAACGATTTCCGGCGATTTCCCCTGGCTCAATTCACGCAATATCTTGGCCATGCCAAGATCGGCCTCCAGTCTCTCGTCCGAACTGATGTCGGCTGATATATGGTCAGCAACATCGCGTATGCGGTCTTCCTCCCACTCATCGACAATTCGCGTGGCCATGACCGAACGGACCAGGGTCAACAGCCCCTGCACACTCAGTTCTTCGAGTTCCTCGCGGCCGACAAAAGATGTCGTAGCGGCCTGCCGCAACAGGCCGCTGAAGCGCGCCGCGGAGATCGGATCGTCAAGAATTTGCGAGAAGAGGGAGGGGATACGCACCAGTGCGCGCGAATATCGCTCGCGACACGCGCTGTGATGTTTCCGAAAAAATCCCGCCCAATTGCGGCAGTGAACGCATCTTGCCACGAGTATCCCGGAATCTCAGTTTGATCGCATCGGGAATGCCCTCGGATGGACTATGGCCTGCACCCTGCGCGGACATGAATTGCGGTAGCAACATACGCATCCGGACCACCGGAGCAAAGTTCAATCTCCTTGACGGATTGAGCAAACGTCGGCACGGCGCGCGCGGGCATCGGGCTCCTGCAATAGAGGCGCAGTGGGTCGTGCGCGCCGAGGTCGCTCCCCAGGCGGCATGTTCTTCGATCAACCGGGGACCATGCCCGTTCCGAGGATCGCGCCCCCAGCCAAGCCACGGGGACGATGCGGTCAGCTGAACCTGTCGAAAATCGATCGGAACATGAGGACCCCGATCAGCCAGATGCCGAAGGCCAGGGCAAAGACATATGTCACGGCAACAAACGGTCTCGGATAGGTCGAGCTCTCCGGCAGGCTCGGCCGGATATAGGGGGTGATATAAAGATGCTGGGCGGCAGCACTCTGGCGCGACTGCTCGAGGGTCTGCATGGCCCCGGCCAGCATCGTCTGGGCGATCTGGCGCTCGACGTCCAAAAGAAGCGGCCCGTCGCCTGCGGCGCCGCCGTTGGGTCTGGACTCGACGATCTGCGACCTGATCCGCTTGACGCGCTCCTGCGCCTTCTCGACTTCCTTCTCGGCAAACTTCACAGAGTCGATCTGCGAGCGACGGGCGATCTGATTTACGAGTTCCTCGGACAGCTTCACCATCGTATTGGCGATCAGCAGCGCATCATCCGGCGTGAACGCCCTGACCTGCGCCGTCGCAATGCCCGTCACCTGGTCGAAATAGGTCGTCACCATGTTCTGCCAGTAACGAAGAAAGACTTCGGTGGGCTGCGTTCGGTCAAACCTGGACAGCGGATCGACCTGACGGCCGGAATATTTATCTATCAGTCCGATACGATCCTGCAGATCCTGCACGACCTGACGGCTCTTCAGGTAATCGGTGACAAGGTAATTCTCGGTGCTGACCTGGCCTGACTGGCCCAACGCAGCCATTAATCCGCCTGCAGCCGCGGCATTGGTCGGAGTCGTGTCCTTCACCGTAAACCGGAACTCGGCCATATACTGCGGGGACGCAATCACGAAGTAATAGACCGCAGCGAGTGTGACGGGCAGCAGAACGCCGACGACAAAGGAAAGGATGAAAGCGAGGCGCGAGAAACCGCCCGGCTTCTTCTTTCTCACGTCCGGAAAATGCTGCAACCCCGCCTGGACACGCTGCGCATGGTTTCTGCGCCGCGCCACGGCAGCGTCTTGAGCGACGGAGAGTTCCTGCCGGATCCTCTTCTTCGGGGCTGCCTCTGCAATACCGCCGAACGGCATCAAAGATGCCTCATTCCGCGGATTGTCGCGAGAATAATCCTGCATGGATGCCCCGGTTTTGGACGCCAGCTTCGTACTCACCCTCTCTAGTAGGCATATTGCCGCTTCAGATCGTAGGCGATTCCGGTGAACCCGCGGACCACGGAGAGAAGCTTCTGCAATTGGGCACCCTCGGAATTCGTGATCAGGACGACATCCTTGTCCCTGATCTGGATCGACTGCGCGAGGAAGTATCCCTCCGCGTTGCGGAGGTCGACCTGGTACAACACCGGCACATATTCCGGGGTGCCACCGTCAAGAAGCCCATTGACCGCCTCGGGCCCGACCAGGTTGATGGCAACCGCTCTCGGTTCGAAGCGGAACAGGTAAATCCCGCTGGGATCGCCGATGGAATCGATCGGGCCACCGCCCTGCGCGATTGCCTCAGCGAGGGTGATCTTTTCGCGGTCGAAGACGAATGTCGAGGGACGCTGTGTGGCACCCATGACCACATAGGTGCGCGGATTGCGTGTCACATAGACTTGGTCACCCGGAAGAATCGAGATGTTTTCCTTCGGATCGGTGACCACCGCCTGGAGCAGCATCGTACCGGACGTCGTTCCGCGAACGACATGGACGTAAGATTCGTAGGCGGCGAATTTCGGCCCGCCTGCGCTCGCAATCACATCGAGCAGCCGCTCGCCGCGCAAGCTCAGCGGCACGAGCTTGGCCGCGTTCACCTCGCCGCCCACGGTGGCGGCATGCGAATTGCTCTGACCAAGCGAGACTACAACCTGCGGGCGGACCGCCTTCTGCTGAAGGGAAGATTCAATGTTCAAACCGATTTGACCCGGCGTCAGGCCCGCAACCTTGACCCGGCCAACAAACGGGACCGCGATGCTGCCATCGGCCTCCACCGTTTGCGGGGGGATCGTATTCGAGGAACCGCCCGCGGAAGCCGTCGAACCGCCTGCCGAACCGGTCGTGAAACTCGTGGGTAAGGCTCTCGCCTCCGGAGAGGGGAACAATGACGAACCGCCGGTTTCGTAAACGGTGATCGATACCGAGTCGCCGGGCCGCACGATATTCTTCGGACGGTAATTCACCCTCTTGAAACTGGGGCCAAACGACAACTGGTTTCGTTGCAACGCAAACGCCGCACGGCTGTCGACCTTGACCAGGAGGTAGGGGAATTGCTGACCGTTCGTGTTGGTGCTCAGCAACTCACGAGACGTAGGAGCGGCGGCGGGAAGAATGCAACCGCCCAGACAGAGGCCGAGTGCGACAATCACCGTGGCGCGACCGCAATATGACAAAGGAACTATCATGACTTTCCGGCCGAATGGCTCGTGATCAGGCTGCACGCGGACGCGCCGCTGGCTTCATTCGGCGGACGGTCGCAGGCTTCGTCTGACCGATACTCTTGACAATGCGGCCGATGTTCCGGCGCGCCATCAGCAATGACCGCTCGTCCTGCTC
>JAEWHY010000593.1 GCA_023387555.1 Pseudomonadota bacterium | reverse complement strand
GTGCAGCCCGGCGAGATGCGCGCTTCCGCAGAGACGTCGGTCATCTCGGTATAGACAAGGCCGGCGCCGCCGATGGCGCGGCTGCCGAGATGCACCAGATGCCAGTCGTTCGGCATGCCGTCCTTCGCCGAATACTGGCACATCGGCGACACCACGACGCGGTTCGGGATCACCATGTCGCGCAGCCGGAAGGGCTGGAACATCGGCGGGACCGGCGTCTCGGTGTCGGTGTTCGGGAAACCTGCAGCCTTGGTCTCGTCGGCCATCATGTGCGCGACCTCCTCGACGAATTCCGGCGCGCGCAGCGCCAGATTGTCGTAGGTGATCGCCTTCGAGCGGGTCATCAGGCCGAACACGAAGCGGGTCGGATTCATGTTCCAGAACCGCTTCACGTGCTCGAACCAGACCAGCGACACATTGGCGGAATGCTGGGTCTTCTCGACCTCCTCACGCCGCGTGGTCTCGTAATGCGACAGCGCGGCCTTCACATTCTGGCCGCCGGTCTTGCGGAACGACTCGTAGAGGCCGATCGCGTCTTCCATCGCCAGCTTGGTGCCCGAGCCGATCGAGAAATGCGCGGTGGCCTTGGCATCGCCGAGGATGACGCAGTTTTCGTAGACCCAGCGCTCGCAGCGGATGGCCGGGAAGTTGCGCCACATCGAGCGGTTGATGATCAGCTTGTGGCCCTGCAGTTCCTCGGCGAATAATTCCTCCATCAGCCGGGCGCTGCCGGGCTCGTCCAGCGGATCGATACCGAGCTTGGCGAAGGTGTCCGGATCGGTCTCGAAGATCCAGGTCGAGCGGCCGGGCTCGTACTGGTAGGCGTGGACGATGATGATGCCGTGCTTGGTCTGCTTGAAATAGAAGGTGAAGGCATCGAGCGGCTTGGTCGAACCCATCCAGGTGAAGCGGTTCGGACGCAGGTCCACGCTCGGCTTGAAGTGGTCGGAGAAGGTCTCGCGGATGCGCGAATTGATGCCGTCGGCGCCGATGACGAGGTCGGAATCGCGCAACGCGGCGTGAATGTCGGTCACCTCATACTGGAACTTGAGTTCGACGCCGAGTTGCTGGGCGCGCTGGTGCAGGAGGCGCAGCAGGGTCGCGCGCGAGCAGCCGCAGAAGCCATTGCCGCCGATCCGGTGCGTCGTGCCCTTGAAGTGGATCTCGATGTCGTCCCAATAGGCGAAATTCTCGGTGATCGACCGGTAGCTCTCCAGATCGTATTTCTGGAAGGTCTCGAGCGTCTGGTCGGAGAACACCACGCCGAAGCCGAAGGTATCGTCCGGCTTGTTGCGCTCGTAGACCGTGATCTGGGCCTGCGGCCACGCCTTTTTGTACAGGATCGAGAAATAGAGCCCGGCCGGGCCGCCGCCGATCACGCTGACCTTCATGGAAGCCTCCGCACCTTTCGCTGTTGCCGATTATTTTAAGCTTAAAGCAAATCCGCGCAAGCGGGATTTGATGTGAGTCAAGCAACGGGCGAGGCTGCGCATCTTATCCCGCCCGCCGCCGGCGTGGGAGGGATAGCAGCATCGGCTGCTTGAGCCCTAGAAATTTTAAGCTTAAAGTATCGGCCAGTTTTCCGGCGGATATGGGACCCCTCATGGCGCAGCTTTCGGGACGGCATGCACTCGTCACCGGCGGCGGTCGCGGCATCGGCCGCGCCGTTGCCGCGGCTTTGACCTCGGCGGGCGCGACCGTGACGGTGCTCGGGCGCAGCCGGGCGGCGCTCGACGATGCTGTCGCGAACGGTCATGCCAGGGCCGCGGTCGTGGCCGACGTCACCGATCCCGCCGCCGTTGCAGCCGCGATCAAGACCGCCGAGGGCGAGAACGGTCCCTTCGACATCCTCGTGGCGAATGCCGGAGCGGCCGAGACCGCGCCATTCGGCAAGACCGACCCTGCGCAATTCCGGCGGCTGTTCGAGCTCAACGTGCTCGGCATCGTCAATTGCGCGCAGGTTCTGCTGCCCGGCATGGCGGCGCGCAAATTCGGCCGCATCGTCGCGGTGGCGTCGACGGCCGGGTTGAAAGGCTACGCCTATGTCAGCGCCTATGTCGCCTCCAAGCACGCGGTGGTCGGGCTGGTGCGATCGCTCGCGATCGAAACCGCGAAAAGCGGCGTGACCGTGAATGCCGTCTGCCCGAGCTTCACCGACACCGATCTCGTGCGCGAAAGCGTTGCCGCGACGGTCAAGAAAACCGGCAGGTCGGAGCAAGACATCATCGCGCAATACGTCAAGGACGTGCCGATGGCGCGTCTGATCAGGCCGGAAGAGGTCGCGGCGGCGGTGGTCTATCTGTGCTCGACCGAGGCCGGGGCCGTGACCGGCACGGCGATGACGGTCGCCGGCGGAGAGATCTGACGATGAGCGAGATCGCGCCGCTGCCGCTCGATGCCGAAACCAAGGTGGCCGAACGGCCTGCCGATCACGAGGCCGAGTTGCGGCTGTGGCTGCGCCTTCTCACCTGCACCACGCTGATCGAGAACGAGATTCGCCAGCGTCTGCGCGCCGAATGCGAGCTGACGCTGCCGCGCTTCGACCTGATGGCGCAGCTCGATCGCGCGCCGAATGGCATGACCCTTGGCGAATTGTCGCAGCGCATGATGGTGTCGAACGGCAACGTCACCGGACTCGTGGAGCGGCTGGTTTCGCTGAACCTCGTCGAGCGCAAGCCGGCCCCGAACGACCGCCGCGCCATGATCGTGACGCTCACCGCGGAGGGCCGCCGCACTTTCCGCTCGCTCGCGCGCACGCATGAAAACTGGGTCGCGGATATTTTCTCAGGCCTCGAACCGCAAGAGATTGAAACGCTGATGAAGCTGCTCGCAAAGACCAAGACCTCCGCCCGCAGGGCGATCGATGCCGGAGCCGGACAATGACACTCAATACCCATCACCCGGTGCCGCTGCCGCTTTCGTCCTACAAGGCGCAGCATGTGAAGTTCGAGGTCACCGGGAAGCTCGCGACGCTGACGCTCAACCGGCCGGATCGCAAGAACCCGCTGACCTTCCAGAGCTACGCCGAAATCGCCGGGATCTTCCGCGCGGCGGCCAGCGACGATCAGGTCAAGGCGTTCGTGATCACCGGCGAGGGCGGCAATTTCTGCTCGGGCGGCGATGTGTTCGAGATCATCGGGCCGCTGGTCGAGATGGACACGGTGAATTTGCTCAAGTTCACGCGGATGACCGGCGAGGCGGTGAAGGCGATGCGCGCCGCGCCCCAGACCATCATCGCGGCGGTGGATGGCGTGTGCGCCGGCGCCGGTGCGATCCTGGCCATGGCATCGGACCTGCGCGTCGGCACGGCGAAGGCCAAGGTGGCGTTCCTGTTCAATCGCGTTGGTCTTGCGGGCTGCGACATGGGCGCCTGCGCGATCCTGCCGCGCATCATCGGACAGGGCCGCGCCGCTGAGCTTCTCTATACCGGCCGCGTGATGGGCGGTGAGGAAGCCGAGCGCTGGGGCTTCTTCAACCGGCTGTCGTCACCTGAGACTGTGCTGGCCGACGCGACCGCGCTGGCCAACGAGCTTTGCGCCGGCCCGACGTTCGCCAACGGCATGACCAAGCGCATGCTGGAGATGGAATGGGCGATGTCGGTCGAGCAGTCGATCGAGGCGGAAGCCGTCGCGCAGGCGCTGTGCATGGAGACCGAAGATTTCAAGCGCGCGTTCCACGCTTTTGCGAACAAGCAGAAGCCGGTGTTCGAGGGCAATTGATGGCCGCGATGTTTCGCCTTGCGCTGTCCCTCACCTCTCCCCGCAGGCGGGGAGAGGTCGACTTGCGAGCGAAAGCGAGCAAGGCGGGTGAGGGGGGCTTTCCGCATCGCGATCTGTTGCACGGCGCCCCCCCC
>JAEWHY010000498.1 GCA_023387555.1 Pseudomonadota bacterium | reverse complement strand
CGGAGAATCCGACCGTGGTTGCCGACCATGCCTTCACCACCGGCAAGATCAAGCGCTCCAGCAAGGAGCGCGTGCTGCCGAACACCATGGTCTAATTCGCGATGAAGGACGGGCTCGGCTGCAACGCCTCGCATTACGCGCCGGCCGAACTGCTGGGCAAGGTGGTGCCCGACGAACATATTCACGAGCATGCCACCGTCTACAACATCAAGGACAAGGGCCTTGTCGTCATCTCGTCCTGCGGCCATGTCGGGATCGTGAACTCGGCGCGGCAGGCGCAGGAAGTCTCAGGCATCCAGAAGATCCACGCGCTGGTCGGCGGCTTCCATCTCGCGCCGGCGCCGAAGGACTATCTCGAGCAGGTGGTCGGCGAGATCAAGGACCTCAATCCCGACGCGATCATTCCGATGCATTGCAGCGGCAACAACTTCATCCAGGCGATCCAGACCCACATGCCGGACCGGCTGGTGCTGTCGACCACCGGCAGCCAGCTCACGTTCGGCGCGTGAGCGCCGGCTGACGTGACCGCGCTTCATCGACTGACGGCCATCGGCATCGCCGCTCTGGCGGCGTTGCTGCCGTTGCCGTCGCGTGCCGAAGACGATACCCGCCCCATCACCGCGGCCGAGTCCATGGACGCGGTGATGTGGGGCAAGGGCACGATCGGCGGGCCGTTCGCGCTCGTCGATCACACCGGCAAGACCCGCACCGACACCGACTTCCGCGGCAAAATCCTGCTGGTCTATTTCGGCTTTACCCATTGCCCCGACATCTGCCCGGCCGACCTGCTGGCGATCGGTGGCGCGCTGAAGGCGCTGGGCCCGCAGTCCGATCAGGTCCGCGGACTTTTCATTTCGGTCGACCCGAAGCGCGACACGCCACAATTGCTCGCGGCCTATGTCGATTCCTTCCACGACAACATCGTCGGTCTGACCGGCGACGAAACCGCGATCCGGCGCGCCGCGCATGCCTACAAGGTCTATTTCAACAAGGTGCCGGGCCGTGGCGACGACGACTACGGCTTCGATCACTCCGCCTACATCTACCTGATGGACCGCGACGGCAAGTTCATCGGCGTGTTTCCGCCGTCCACGCCGGCCGAGCGGATCGTGCGGGTGCTCAAGCCGCTGATCGGACCTTAAAGGCAATTGAGATGGAGGCGTGCCATCGGTCGCATCACCACAGTGTTTCCCTGGCGCGCTGCGGCCACGCCGTATCGTAGGCTTCGCCGCCCACCCGCGCGGCGCTGACAGCGGACAGGATCTGCCCGGCACTCGGCAGCGATTTCGGATCGACATGCCGCTGAGGATTCCACAGGTCCGAGCGCATCACCGCCCGCGCGCACTGGAAATAGACCGCGTGCACGGCGACGATCAGCACACTGCGCGGCGGCTTGCTTTCCATCGCAAAGCTTTGGAGCAGTGCCGGCGCTATGGAAATCTGCGCCGTGCCGTTCACGCGCAACGTCACACCCAGGCCCGGAATGAGGAACAGCAACGCGACCCGCGGATCTGCGACGATATTGCGAAGTGAATCGATGCGGTTATTGCCGTGCCGGTCCGGCAGCATCAGCGTGCGCGGGTCCTCCAGGCGCACGAAGCCCGGCTTGTCGCCGCGCGGCGAGCAATCGAGCCCGTCCAGTCCCGCCGTCGCCAGCACTGCAAACGGCGATGCCGCGATATAGCGCGCATACTCCGGGGTGACGTGGTCGGTCTCCTTCACCATCGAAGCCTCGGCCGGCACGCCGTAAAGCGCCTCGAGCTGCTCGATCGTCGTCACCGTGGTCATAGGCGCTCCGGGGTGAGACCGCGCCGTTGGAGGTAGCACGCGAGCGGGTGCGCGCGAAACATGCCGCCCGGTCATGCCTCCAGCGCAATTCTGCGCAAGCACGGGCAGAAAGGCGCATGGCCGCGCCGGCAGAATGGGTCTAGCCTTGCGCCCGACGTGAAGGGATGCAGGCCGTGCCGGACAGCGCCACAAAAGTTGGAGGGCCTCTCGGTGATTGTGCTGGAGCAGCGTGCCTACGGCGGCCAGGCTGGCGCCAGCGCGCGGATCGAGAATTACTTCGGCTTTCCCACCGGCATATCCGGCATCGCGCTGGTCAGCCGTGCCTTCGTGCAGGCCCAGAAATTCGGCAGCGAGATCGTGATGCCGCTGGCCGTCACCGGCCTCGACTGCGCGCGCGACGACGGCACTTTCGCGCTGGAGACCGCAGAGAACGGCAGCATCCGCGCGCGCAGCGTGGTGATCGCCAGCGGCGCACGCTACCGCCGGCTTGCGGTGGACAATCTCGCGCAATTCGAGGGACGCGGTATCTGGTATTGGGCCTCGCCGATCGAGGCCCGGCTCTGCGCGCGGGAGGACGTCGTTATCGTCGGCGGCGGCAATTCCGCGGGCCAGGCCGCGGTCTATCTCGCCGATCACGCATCTACGGTGCGCATCATGGTGCGTGGCGACGGCCTCGCGGCCACCATGTCGCGCTATCTGATCGACCGCATCGAGGCCGCGCCCAATATCGAGGTGATGGCGCACACCGAAGTCGTCAGCCTCGCCGGCAACGGCCGTCTGGAAAGCCTGCGCTGGCGCAACCGCAGGAGCGGGGCGGAACAGGACCACCCGGTCGGCAACCTGTTCCTGTTCATCGGCGCCGATCCCGCGACCGCATGGCTCAGCAGTTGCGGCGTCGAACTCGACCGCGCCGGCTTCGTCGTGACCGGGAAGGAATGCTCGGCCGCGCACGGCGAGAACCCGCTGCAATCCAGCGTGCGCGGCGTCTTCGCGGTGGGCGACGTACGGTCCGGTTCGGTCAAGCGGGTCGGCGGCGCAATCGGCGAAGGCGCGCAGGTGGTCGCGGCCATTCACCGCTATCTGGCGGAAAGGACCTCACAACAAAGGACCTCATGACATGGCGAGGCAATGCACCCATGGCAGCTTCATCCGTAAGGTCACGCCGAGCGCACTCGGCTGCGAGGAATGTCTCAAGACTCCCGGCGCCTGGTGGGTGCATCTGCGGCTCTGCCGCACCTGCGGTCATGTCGGCTGCTGCGATGACTCGCCGGGCAAGCATGCCACAGCGCATTTCCACGCCACGCAGCATCCGATCATCGAAGGCTACGATCCGCCGGAAGGCTGGGGCTGGTGCTATGTCGACGCTGTATTTCTCGATCTCGGCGACGACGTGACGCCGCAACGCGGACCGATCCCGCGCTTCGTGTAGTAGACTACGACAACGCGAGCGAGGGCTCACTGCCGGTCGGGCGGCGGCGGTCGTACTGGGTCTCGAAATAATGCTGGCGCTTGGCCTCCAGCATGGCGAGATCGGCGCGCTTGACCACGAACTCGAGGCGCTCACCCTGGCGGCCGGTAGCCGCCCCCATCGACAGGCTGAGCGCCAGATCGGGGTAGAACGAGTTGTTGATCGCGACCAGATCCTGAATCGACTTCATCATCGCCTCGCCCGCCGCCTCGTCCATTTCCGGCAGCAGGATCGCAAATTCGTCGCCGCCGATCCGGCAGGCATGCGCTGGCTTCTCGATCGCCGAATTGATGACCTCGCCGGCACGCCGCAGCAAGGCATCGCCGGCGGCATGGCCCAGTTCGTCATTGGCGGCTTTCAGCCCGTTCAGATCGGCCATGATGATGGTCACCGGATGCGGGCCCTTGCGCTCCAGCCGGTTCAGTTCGTCGACATAGAACGAGCGGTTATAAAGCTTCGTCAGCACGTCATGGGTGCCGAGATACTCGAGATAGGCCTCGGCCTTCTTGCGCGCGGTGATGTCGGTCAGCGCGATCTGCACCTGCGACCAGTCGCGCTCACGGCCCGGCAGCACCGAGAACTGCAGCAGGAGGTGCAGCTTGGCGCCGTCCAGTGAATAATTCACCACCTCGCGCAGCTGGAACAGCTTGTCGTCCCAAAGATCGATCAGCTGCTCGCGGAAGCATTGTTCCATTTCGTCGCGGAACACGTCCGGGAGCGCGCGCAGCAGGGCGGCCTTGTCGGCGGCTCCAAACAACTCGAGTGTCCGGCGGTTCACGTCCAGCACGCGGATCTCGCTCAGGCAGCGCGCGACGAATTCCGGGTGGACGTCGGTGAAGACCCGGAAGTCGGTGATGCCGCGGTCGCGGACCTCGTCGAGCAGACGCTTGACGCCCGAAAAATCCTCAACCCATAGCGACACCGGAGAATGCGCGAACAGACCGAGCGCGTAGTTTTCGCTCTGCGCCAGCTTGCGGCGCGCGGTCTCGCGTTCGGTCACATTCTCGATGGCGATCAGCACCCGCGACCAGCTGTCCTCGTAGCCCGGCATGACGCGTCCGTGCAGCTGAATGTCGAGTCGCTTGCCGGACAATGTGTAGTTCACGGTGTAGCTTTCAAAGACCGTCCGGCCGTCCCAGAGCTGCACGAGCTCATCGACATGCGTGGTCAGCATGTCATCGCGAAACACCTTGTCGAGATTGCCGACGAGATGCGCAGTGTCGTTGGCCTCGAACAGCGTCAGTGTGTGGCGGTTGACCTTGAGCAGCCGGATCGACGCCGAGCATTGCCTGATGCGGTCCGGGTCGGCATCGAAATGCGCCCGCAGGTCGCTCACGCCGTCGGCGCGCCACTGCGTGAACAGCGCCTTCAGCGCGCTGTAATCCTCGAGCCAGAGCGATACCGGCGCCAGTTCGAACATCTCGGTGTAATCGCTCAGATCCGGCGCCGGCTGAACGTCGTTTGAAGGCTGGGTTGCCATGCTGGCCTGTCGGGGGTGGTCGCTCGACAATGAAACGGGCGGTACTGAAACGGGCGGCAATATAGGTGATTCCCTGTTACAAGCCGCGCGATTTCACAAGACCTAAATGTGCCGTTCAGGCCGAGCCTGTGAATTGGAACCGCGCTTTCGGCCAACACCTGCGCGGCGCCGCGCGCATTTCATTGCGGTAAATCAAGCATAGACGCGCGGCCGAAACATTCAGGCCATTCTGCACAGAAATTCGGCAGCACGCCTTCCGGCGGCCATCAGCCCGCCGTCACACCAGACCAGCGATCGGCTTCACCGCCTCGCTGCCCGGAAACACCACGCCGGACAGCGCCAAGCAGCAGGGCCAGCCGGCCATTCGCTGCGCCCTCATCCGGTTTACGGTTCCTCCACCCTGTCGGCAGAACGGCCTTCACCGCTAACCACAGGCTTGCGGGAGCCTGCCATTGTGCGCCGCCGATGTCCCATCGCGAGGCGCGCATGCCCGAGCCGAAAGACACCTATGCCCAGCGACGCCGCTGGCTGAAGGCCCGCTTCGCTTTCGGGCGCAAGCGCCTCGATTACAACGTCACCAGCCGGCAGGACGCGAGCCTTAGCGAGCAGGTCGGCTACGACGCCATCGCGCCGCGCGCATCCTATGTGACGATGGTCGATCCGGACCGCGACCTGCGCTGGACGCTGTTCGTGTTCAGCGGACTTGCGCTGTTCGCAGCGTTCCGCGCCAACGCCCATCCCGCGATCCTGCTCGGCCTCTATGGCGGCGTGACGGCGATCGCCGTCCTCCTGCTCCTGCTGACGCGGAGGATGCGCCGCGTCGCCTATACGGCGATCCCGGCCGGCACGTTCAACATCCTGGTGCTCGCCGACAGCCAGCACGACGAGATCGTCGGCAAGCTCGAAAAGCGCCGGGCCGAAACGCTGCTCCGCGACCTTGCCTCGCCCGACGGCGTCACGTTGCGGACCTATCTGCGGCGGCTGCGCTGGCTCGTCGAAAACGGCGTGATGACCCGCGAGGCCTTCATGCAGCGCCAGGCGGCGCTACTGCCGGCCGAAACCCGCTGCTTTCTGTCCGAGGAGCCTGCACCGGCCGCGCCGCTCGCCTTCACCCAGCGCCGGGCCGGCGTGCGCATCGACATCAACCTCGACGCGACACACCTCACCTACAGCCGCTGGACGCTGCTCAATGGCAGCGAGCGCTTCACGGTCGACTATCGCAATCTGCGCGAGCCCGCGGCACATGAGGAATTCGACCGGCAGATCGAACTGACCGGCGTGCTGCTGCTCTGGGCCGGCGTCATCGTCGTCACCTGGGGCAACTGGCTCCAGCAGGGCCATCCTGCGAACTATTATGTCGGCGGCATCGGTGCGCAGCGCGCCATCGTCGATTTCGGGCCGCTGCTGCTGTTCGCCATCGGCGCGGCTGGCGTGATCCCGTGGCTGATGCAGGCGAAGGTGGCGCGGCCCTGGCCCGGCATCCCGCTGATCCGTGACAGGCAATACGAGACCATCGTGTCGGCCATTTCCGACCGGCGCATCCTTGCGCTGCGTGCACTCGCAAAGCCCGATCCACTGCTGCACCCGCAAGAGCAGGTGCAGCTTCTCGACGAACTGCACGAGAGCGGCGTGCTCTCCGACGAGGAGCATGCCCGCGCGGTGGCGGAGGCGGAGATCGCGTTCGGCGATCCTGCGCTCGATGAACCCGTGACGCAGGACGGGCCGACGGAGCGCCGCGTCTTCCACTGACCGGCAGGTCCGCGGGCGGGCGTGATCGGCGCTGCGAAAGCTTCCCGCCCCGAAACTGATTGTCCACGGCAGCGGCTGCCCTGCCCTTTTATCGCCGCGCGACTCCGCCCATATTGGCGAGGCATGCCGAAATCGCCCGACAAATCCAAGAAGCCCAGGGATTATGCGCGCCCGACGCGCGCCAAAGCGCACCGGCCGGCGGCGCCGAGGCACGATCCGGCGCTCGACGACCTGCTCAATCCCGGCATCGGCCGGGGCACCGCAGGCATGGGTTCGGGCACCGGTCTGCAGCCGCCGCCGGAGAATTCGTTCGAACGCCGCGCCGGCAACGCCGCCGAACACACGGCGCGGCTCTCCACGTCTGGCGAGTTCCGCGAAAAGCCACAGTCCGGCTATGTCGCGCGCGCCCCGTTCGAGGGTCCGCCGATCTCCGGCCTCGATCCCGCGCTCGCCAGGGAACTCGGTCTCGAGCCCGACGAGAATGCGGAACTGCCCGGCGCGCAGGTCGGCAAGCGGCGCCAGAAGAATCCCGACGAGATCGATCTCGGCCGCGGCGTCACCGGCGCCGCCGCCAGTAACGCCGCGCTGGAGAATCTGCTGCGCGAGGGCCGCGCCGAATTCGCCGATCAGGCCTGGACGCCGCATCGCCCGCCCCGACCGGAGAAATCCGAAGGCGGCGTGCAGCTCGTCATCAAGAGCGAGATGGAGCCCAAGGGCGACCAGCCGGTCGCGATCAAGGAACTGGTCGAGGGCGTGAGCCGCCACGACCGCACCCAGGTGCTGCTCGGCGTCACCGGCT
>JAEWHY010000533.1 GCA_023387555.1 Pseudomonadota bacterium | reverse complement strand
CGCGCTGGCCGAATTCGCCGCCCGAACTTGTCGCGACATCGATCGCGATGAAGAACTGCCCGGTCCGCGGCGGACCGCCGGCCGGGCCGGAAAACGGGCTCGCATCCAGCGCAAGCACCGCGCCGCTTGCGGCAGCCGCGAGCAGCTCAACCATGAGCCCCGCACCGAAGCCCTTGTAGCCGCCGCTCGGCGCCATCGTGCCTTTCAGCGCGACGTCGGGATCTGTGGTCGGCTGACCGTCCGGGCCGAACGCCCAGCCTTCCGGGATCGAAGCGCCGGCGCGTTTCTTGCGCATCACTTCGCTCTTGGCGATGACGCTGGCGCTCTGGTCGATGGAGATCGCGGCGCCGCCTTTGCCGTCGGGCGCAGCGATGGCGAACGGATTGGTGCCGACGACAGCCTTGCGGCCGCCGAACGGTGCAATCGACGCCGGCGCATTGGTGTAGCCGAGGCCCAGCAATCCGGCAGCGGCCAGCCGCTCGGTGTGATAACCGAGCACGCCGCAATTATACGAGTTGCGGATGGCGAGCCCGGCGATGCCCATCTCGCGGGCGAGCGGGATCAGTTCCTTGAACCCCGCATCGATCGCGGGATGCGCAAAGCCGCTTTTTGCATCGACCACGATCAGCGCGGGCTTCGGCCTGCTCACCTCCGGCAGGGCCTTGCCGTCCACCTTGCCGCAACGCAGATGCTCGCAATAGGTGGGCACATAGGCGAGCCCGTGCGAGGCAATTCCGTCCGCCTCGGCCGCGGCCACGGCGGCAGCGAGCGGCTTCGCCTGCTCGGGCGACGCGCCGGCAGCCACGAGCGCGGACATCGCCAGCGCGTTGATTTCATCGAGGGTCATCTGCCCAGTGCTCATTGCAGCTCCGCTCAGTCAGTCATTGTCGATCAGCCCCGCCCCCGCGCCTGCGCGGCGCGAATGCTCGCTCGCCGGGACGTAGGTGCGATGGACATAGGCTTCGATCCGCGCCCATGACTGCGGATCGGCCTCCATCCCGCGCGTCGATGCCGCCCTGAACTGCGATGCATGCGGCTGGCCAACAGCTACCGCGCAGTGAATGTTAGACACGTCCGGCAGATCGAGCACGGACACATCGCCGGACGGATCGCCCTGTGCGTTGAGCACGACCGGTGAGCCATTCACGTCAAGCTGCAGCGGCCGTCCGAGAATGCGCGCGGCCGTGGCGACAAACGGGATCAGCAGCAGCGGCCGCGCCACCGGACCTGCGACGCACGGCTCCGTCGCCAGCCGGCCGGCATTGTCGCAAAGGGCTGCGCCGAGCGTGATCGGGCAGATCGGCGCAGCCGCGTGCCAGCGTCCCGTCTCGGCCATCGTGAACGTCGGCGCGATGTTCGCATGACCATGTCGATCGAGAATGTCGCGCAACGCCGGCAGCGGATCGACACCCTGCGCCGCCAGCCAGCGGACCGCCTTGGCGCCATCTTCCGCGAGTCCCCACGACAGGCCGGCGCCGCGAATGGCTTTCCTGGTCTCGGCCTCGAGTTCGTTCAACGACCAGCTCATGGCTGCTGCCCTGCAAGCGGCGGCAGCACCCAGTCGTCGGGATCGCAATGACCGATCTCGTCCAGCAGGGGCGCATTCTGGAACATCGTGATGCGGACCCAACGGTCCGACTTCGGATCGAAGCGGGTCGCCCCGAAGCATGCGAGCTTGGCACGCAACAGATCGATAGGCCGCATTTCGGCGGACAGCAGATTGTCGCGGATCTCCGCGTAAGGGTGGCGCGCCGAAATCTGAACGCGCCGGACGAGGTGGCGGTAGTCGGGATGCTGCAGCAGGAAAGGCGCCATCCGCTCGTTGCGGTCGCGCGGCTGCAAGGCCTGCCACAGCCCCGCGACATCGCGGGCAATTCCGAGCGGCTGCTCGCGATCCGCACCGTCCTCCTCGCTGCGCTCGCCGAGCCGCGGCTCGAGCTTTTCCTCCGAGACATACCAGAACCGGGCCTGCGCCCGGGCATCGCTGAAATCGGTGTCGAGCGCGAAGCGGTAGTTCTGTTCGATCAGCGCGATGAGGCCGCCAACCGTCATCCTGCCGTCAATGGAAAATTCGGCCTCCTCATCGCACGCCATCGTTTCCGCGAGATCGTCGACGAGATCGCGATGCGGTTCGATCAGCAGCGAGACCAGCATCTCCTGTGCTTCCAGCCCGAGCGCCGATTCCGCCCATCGATAGAGCGCATTGAACGGCAGGGGTCCGGACGGTCCTGCAGCAATCCTGCCGGACAGCGCCTCGAGGTCCGCGGCAAGACCCTTGATCCGCTCCTGTTGCGCGGCGTCGGTCGTGGTCCACGAGGCGACCAGCCTCTTCGCCCGCGCGACCAGCGCCGGCAGCAGCTGCCATGTCGTGTTGCGCGAAAGGCCACGCACGCGCGCCAGCGCCGTTTCGCGCGCGGTGATCCAGCGGTCGAGGAGGGCCGGATGGTTGACGAGGAACGGCGCCATGCCAAGGCCGGTGGCATTGCCGACACCGAGGCTCCGCTTCAACGCAGGCGACAGCGCGATCGCCTGATGCGGCGACCTGATCCTCGCCGAATGATCGACGAGATCCAGCGTGAAGGCGCGGATCAAAAAGACGGCCAGCATCTCCGCCTGGAACGGCGCGCGAAATTCCTCGCGATCCCGGATCGCCTCGCGCACCGCCAATCCGAACTTGCCGCTGCCATAGACAGCGGTTGTGCGCATCAGATAGCCGACCGAGGCCAGGTCCTCGGCGCGCGGCTGCTGGCCGGCGGCAAGGCAGGACGCCACGTGATCGAACAGACGCACGCTCTTGTTGGCGCGCGCCAGCACGATCTCGCTGTCGCTGACGCGGCCGGCTTCCTGACGCGGCACGTTGCGGCGAAGCCGCTCGATGTCATGAGGCGCCGGCTCACCATCGAACAGGGCAAAGGTCGCGTCCCATTCTTCTGCGATGACGCGATCGGTGCGTTTCTCAGGCGGCAGGTCATGCGCGAACGCGACGAGGCTGCAGCTGCGCAACGGTCCCGCCGCGCGATACACCGCGACGCCTTCGCCGCGGTCGTTCACGTCCCATTTGGCCCGCGACAGCCGCCAGCCTTCGCGGTCCAGCCGGCGCAGCAGCACACGCATGAAGGACAGTCGGGTCTGATGAAAGCAGCCGAGCCGGTCGAGCCGCATCACGATGTCGGGCGATCGCAACGGCACGGCGGATACCGGCGCGGTGCCGGATGCAGGCCCGTCCAAGTCGCTCAAGACCGGTTCAGGCCGCTGCATCATGCTCAGACGCCCTTGCCCGAGGCGCGCTGAGCCGCCCCGCTGCTTTCGGCCCGCTCCGTCCGATCAGAACCAAAGGAGCGCTCGAAAAACTCCAGCCAGTTGCCGCCCATGATGCCGTCGATCTCCGGCGCAGCAAAGCCCGCATCCGCCAACCCGTCTGCGATCCCGGTAAATTGCGTGTTGTTGCGGAACCAGTCCGGCTGCGGCGGAAACACCGCGGCGCCGAGCGCGCCTGACGCGCCGCGCGCGTCGCGGGTCCAGCGCCCGACCCGCATCCATTCGACAACGGAGTCCGGCTGATCCTGGCAAAGATCCGAGCCGATGCCGATACGATTGACGCCCATCAGGTCGGCGGTCCGCGCCACCATCTCGCAGAAGCTGCGCAACGTGCAGCCCGATCCGCCCTTCAGATGCAGCGGATAGAGGCTGAACCCGAGCATGCCGCCGCTCTCTCCGAGTGCCTTGAGCACCGTGTCGGATTTGTTGCGGGCCACGGGATGCCATGATGACGGGTTGGCATGGGTGATGGCTATCGGCCGCGACGACAGCTCGATCGCCTCCAGCGTCGAACGCTCGGCCGAATGCGACATGTCGATCACGAGACCGACCCGGTTCATCTCGCGAATGACCTCACGGCCCATGCGCGTGATGCCGGGGTCCTCGGCCTCGTAGCAGCCGGTCGCGAGCAGGCTCTGATTGTTGTACGAGAGCTGCATGAACCGCACGCCGAGGCGATGCCAGATCTCGAGGAGCGACAGATCGTCCTCGATCGGCGCGGGATTCTGGAAGCCGAAGATCACCGCTGTGCGCCCGGTCTCCTTCGCACGACTCACGTCATCCGCAGAGCCGGCGGGACAGATCAGTTCGGGGAAATCCTGGAACCACCTGTTCCATTGCCCGATGTTGGCGATCGTTTCGCGGAAGTTCTCATGATAGCAGATCGTCACGTGGATCGCCGTGACGCCGCCCGCGTTCAGCTCCCGGAAAATCTTCTCCGACCAGTTGCAGTATTGCAGGCCGTCGATGAGGAAGCGATCGCTTGCGGTCATGGCCTATTCCGGCGCTCCCGCATTGATGTAGGACGTCTTCATCGCCGTGAAAAACTCGACCGCCACGCGCCCCTGCTCGCGCGGCCCGTAGGATGACTTCTTCCGGCCGCCGAACGGCACATGATAATCCGTGCCTGCGGTCGGCAGATTCACCATCACGCAGCCGGTCTTCATGTTGCGGCGGAAGTGGTTCGCCCGCGCCAGCGATTTCGTGATGATGCCCGAGGTCAGCCCGTACGGCGTATCGTTCGCAAGCGCCAGCGCCTCCTCGTAGCTGCCGGCCTCGATCACGCAGGCGATCGGGCAGAACATTTCCTCGCGGTTGACCCGCATGTCGTTCTTCGTGCCCACAAACAGCGTCGGCGCGAAATAATAGCCTTCGGTGCGCCGCTTCAGCCGCTCGCCGCCGCACACCCGCTCGCAGCCCTCGCTTTCGGCCAGCTTCACATAATCAAGCGCCTGTGCGAGTTGCTTCTCGTCGACCACCGGGCCAATCTGCGTGCCGTCGTCGAGCGCGTGACCGACCACAAGCGCCTCGGTCTTGGCCTTCAGTTTGGCGACGAATTCATCATGCACCTTGCGATGCACGATCAGCCGCGATGACGCGGTGCATTTCTGGCCCGATCCGAAAAACGCGCCGTTCAGCGCGTGCGCGACCGCAAGGTCGATATCGCCATCGTCCATGACGACCAGCGGATTCTTGGAGCCGAGTTCGAGCTGAATGCGCGTGAAGGGCGGCGCGGCGCGGGTCGCGACTGCGCGGCCGACCTCGTAGGAGCCGGTGAAAGTGACCGCGTCGATGTCGGGGCTGCCGGCCAGCGCATCGCCGACGACGCTTCCCGATCCCATCAGCAGATTGAAGGTGCCAGCCGGCAGATTCTGGCGGCTGACAATCTCAGCAAACTGCCAGGCGATTGCCGGCGTCGCACTGGCCGGCTTCCAGATCACGGCATTGCCGAAGGCGAGCGCAGGCGCGATCTTCCAGCATGCCGTCGACAGCGGAAAATTCCAGGGCGAGATGACGGCAACGACTCCGACCGGCTCGCGCCGGACATCGACCTCGATCCCCGGCCGCGTGGAGTCGACGGCATCACCGGAAATCCGCAGCGCCTCGGCTGCGAAGTATTGAAAGAACTGCCCCGAGCGAAAAACTTCGCCCACGCCCTCGGCCCGCGGCTTGCCTTCTTCACGAGACAAGAGTTCACCAAGCTCCTGGCTACGGGCACAGATCTCGTTGCCGATCGCCATCAGGGCCTTGTAGCGGGCCTCGAGTGGCGAGACGCCCCAGGTCGCTGCCGCACTTCGTGCAGCGTTGATGGCTTCATCCACCTGGGCGGATGTGGCTTGCGTGAAATGGCCGATGATGTCGGAGAGATCGGAAGGATTGGTGCTCGGACGGCCCGATCCGCCGGCCACCCATTGGCCATCAATATAATTGTGCTTTTCCGAGGCCATCACGACGTCCAACCGGTGCAGGAACCTTATCGAAGGCTGCCGACACATTTCGGTCAATTCGGAAATCCGGTATAATAT
>JAEWHY010000522.1 GCA_023387555.1 Pseudomonadota bacterium | reverse complement strand
CTCCAGCTCAGAGGACATTTGTCGCATTCAGCGCACGTTGCATCCCGCGGATCGGAACTGCCCGATCACGCGGGCGATCGATTCAGGCGTTGGGCGGGGCGTATTCTCGTGGATGTACGGCAGGTTCATCGCCGCCCATTTGAAGGCGCCCATCTGGTGGAAGGGCTGCACCTCGACCCACGCCACATTCCTCATGGGGGCGACGAACTTCGCGATGCCTTCGACATTGTCCGGATCGTCGGTGTGCCCCGGAACCAGCGTGAACCGCACCCAGACCGGCTTGCCCATTGCCGAAAGCCGTTCCGCGAAGCGCAGGGTCGGCGCAAGATCACGGCCGGTCACCCTCTTGTAGGTCTCCGGATCCGAGCTCTTGATATCGAGCAGGACGAGATCGATGTTGGACAGATATTGGTCGCTGACGCGATCACCAAGGTACCCCGAGGTCTCGATCGCGGTGTGCAGCCCGAGCGACTTGGCGCCGGCGAAGATTTCGCCCGTGAACGCCATCTGCACCATCGGCTCTCCGCCTGAAATCGTGAGGCCGCCATCCAGCGAACGCAGAGCCGGAGCAAAGCCGGCAAGGCGATCCAGCACCTGCTTGACGGAAATGTAAGTCCCGTCCTTCAGGTGCCAGGTATCGGGATTGTGGCAATAGGTGCAGCGCAGGAGACAGCCGGAGACGAACAGCACGGCCCGCAAGCCTGGACCGTCATAGCGCGACGATGTCTCGTATGAATGCACATAGCCGAAGGTGCCGGACCGCTGGTCGAGAACCTCATTTTCGTCCGGCGCGTCGGGAGATTTTCCGACGCGCAGATCGTGTCGGCTGCCGGCCTCCAGTATGCCGAGCTGTGACATGGCCCTGCCTCCGATCGCGCTCCTTTCAGACCTGGCCGTGGAAGGTGCGGCTGATCACGTCGCGCTGCTGCTCCTTGGTGAGACGCACGAAGTTCACGGCATAGCCCGAGACCCGGATCGTCAGTTGCGGGTATTTGTCAGGGTTCGCCATTGCGTCTTCGAGCGTCTCCTTGTCGATCACGTTGAGGTTCATGTGGAACCCGCCCTGATCGAAATACATGTCGAACGCCTTGACCGCGGCATCCACCAGTTGCTGATCGGAGAGATGCGCCTTCTGCGGCGCGACCGAAACCGTATAGCTGATGCCGTCCTGCGCATCCTTGTACGGAAGCTTGGCCACCGACAGGCACGACGCCAGCCAGCCGTGGCTATCGCGTCCGTGCATCGGATTGGCGCCCGGCCCGAACGGCTCACCCTTGCGGCGCCCGTCCGGCGTATTCCCGGTCATCTTTCCGTAGACCACGTTGGAGGTGATGGTCAGCACGCTCTGGGTGTGGGTTGCATTGCGATAGGTCGGATGCTTGCGGATCTTCTGCATGAAGCTCGTCACCAGATCGGCGGCGATGCTGTCCACGCGGTCATCGTTATTACCGAACTGGGGCACCGAATTCGCCCCAGGACCCTCGATGATATAATCGACGGCAAGCCCGGTATCATCACGGATCACGCGCACCTGGGCATGCTTGATCGCAGAGAGGCTGTCCGCCACGACCGACAGCCCGGCGATGCCGAAGGCCATGGTGCGCAGGATGTCGCGGTCGTGCAGCGCCATCTCCAGCCGCTCGTAGAAATACTTGTCGTGCATGTAGTGGATGCAGTTCATCGCATGCACATAGGTGCGCGCGAGCCACTCCATGGTCGTGTCGAACTTCGCCATGACTTCTTCGAAGTCGAGCACGTCCGCCGTGACCGGCGGTGTCGGGGGCGCCACCTGCTCGCCGGACACTTCGTCCCGTCCACCATTGATGGCGTAGAGCAGCGCCTTGGCCAGGTTGACCCGCGCCCCGAAGAACTGCATCTGCCTGCCGAGCTTCATGGCCGAGACGCAGCACGCAATCCCGTAATCGTCGCCCCAATGCGGGCGCATGAGATCGTCGTTCTCGTATTGCAGGGACGACGTCTCCTTGCTGATCTTCACGCAATAGCGCTTGAAGTTATCCGGCATGTGCTTGGACCACAGCACGGTGATATTCGGTTCCGGCGCCGGCCCGAGATTGGTCAGCGTGTGCAGCATGCGATAGCTGCTCTTGGTCACCAGGGGCTGTCCGTTCAGGTCCATGCCGCCGACGCATTCCGTCGCCCAATACGGGTCGCCGCTGAACAGCGCGTCATACTCCGGCGTGCGAAGGAAGCGAACAATCCGCAGCTTCTGCACGAGCTGGTCCCAGAGCTCCTGGGCCCCTTCCTCCGACAACACGCCCTCTTTCAGATCGCGCTCGATATAGATGTCGAGGAAACTCGAGATACGACCGATCGACATCGCCGCGCCGTTGGCTTCCTTGATGGCGCCAAGATACGCAAAATAGGTCCACTGGACCGCTTCCTGCGCATTGTCCGCAGGACGCGTAATGTCGAAGCCATAGCGCTTCGCCATTTCGGTAAGGTCCTGCAGCGCACGGATCTGTTCGGAGAGTTCCTCACGCACGCGGATGATTTCATCCGTCGGCCACATGTCGTCGACCTGCCTGCGCTCCTCCTGTTTCGCCTCGATCAGGCGCGCGGTGCCATAGAGCGCCACACGGCGATAGTCGCCGATGATGCGGCCGCGGCCATAGGCGTCCGGCAGGCCCGTGATGATGCCGGACTTGCGGCAGGCGCGGATCTCGTCGGTATAGGCATCGAACACGCCGTCGTTGTGCGTCCTGCGGTACTTGGTGAAAGCTTCATGCACTTGTGGATCGGCCTCGATCCCGGCCGCCTTCAACCCGGCCTCCACCATGCGCAGACCGCCGTAGGGGAAGATCGCGCGCTTGAACGGCTGATCGGTCTGCAGGCCGACGATCACCTCGTTCTTCTCGTCGATATACCCCGGAGCATGCGCCAGCATCGTCGAAGGCGTCTTGGCGTCGACCGCAAGCACGCCCTTTTTCTGCTCTTCGATGAAATAGGGCCGCAGCTTGTCCCAGACAGCCTTGGTGCGAGCCGTCGGGCCGGCAAGGAATTTTTCGTCGCCGGCATAAGGCGTTGCGTTGCGAACGATGAAGTCGCGGACATCGATGCTTGTGCACCAGTCGCCAGGCTTGAAGTTGCGCCAGGCGTTCTCTTCGGTGTGCGTCATGGTGAGCGCTGCCGGACTGGACATGGCGGGCCTCCAAGGTTCTCAATGAATCACTGCGCAAGCATGCGCCGGCGCGAAGCTGCCCGCCGCAGGCGGGCGGTGCGCATCGCGCTCATGCGCCGTCGTCGAACGTCAGAGCCGATACCCGAATTTCCGCATGCATGCCGCGCCGCGGGATGTCCTCGCCAGCTCGTTGGTCGTGCTGTTGGCAAATCCGCCTTTTTCGGTATCGATAAAGGCCTTGCAGCGCTTGAAGGCTTCTTCGTAGGTGATTTTCTTCGCCTTCTGCTGCGCAGAGACCGGCGTCGTGAGAAGACCTGCGAGCGATAGCGCCCCGACCAGACAGAGGATGAATTTGGGCTTCGGCATCGTCGTTTCCTCCATGATATTTTTCTGTTTGGCCCGCTTGATGCCGGGCTCAGATCGAATATTGGAACGCCAGCCGAATGGGTATTGAACCTAGGTGTAGCGGGGCGATACGCTGGATCATCCGCCAGCATTCGCATCGCCCTGCATCCGACCCCCCCCCCCGACACCAGCCGGGCTTCGCACTCACAGGTCGAGCGTGACGTGGATCACATCGGCCTCGGCTTGCGCGCTCATGCGCAGGCCGCAGCGTTCGAACATCTTCAGCATCGGAAGATTTTCGGACAGCACCTCCGCAATGAATTGCCGGAGGCCCGCTTTCCGCGCAATGACGGTGAGATGGCGGAGCAGCAGCGCGCCAATGCCCTTGCCCTGATAGGCATCGAGGATCATGAACGCGATCTCCGCCCGATCCTGTCCGACGAGGACATAGCGGCCGCCGCCGACAATCGCGGGATGGCCGCCTTCGTCGACGACCGCAAGCAGGGCGACATGCGTTTTGAAATCGACATTCACGAAATAATCGGCCTGCTCCTCGGTAAACATCGTTCGCACCGCGAAGAAGCGCCGGTAGAGCGAATGCGCGCTGGCCCGCTCGACGGCCGCCTCGAGCGCAGGCCGATCGTCGGGTCTCAAGGCGCGGATTTCCACGCGGCGCCCGTCCCGCGCCGTCTCGATGGCGGAATAGTTTTCAGCGCGCTCCATCGTGGCTACCTGCGCGACATGCCGCTCTCCCTTCACGGGACGGAGAGGATACAGCGCGCGCACGCAGCCGTGAGATGCGCGCTTTCGTTCATTGGTTTATCGTTTCGATGCCTAGGGATAATCGCCTGTGCCCCGCGTTGGCTGCTCTGTTATAGTGAGGATCGATCACTGCAGCGCAGCGAGCGAGCATGACTGAGTCGGCCCATCCCGCAGCCCCGCACCACCTGCCCTGGTTCATCACCGCACCGGATCAAACCGACGTCCTGATGGTGGTGATGGCGATCTTTCTGCTGATCGCCGTACTGGTGGTCGGCAACATCTTCTTGCGCTTGCACACGCTTCCCGAGCGGATGGCCCACAAGTCCCAGAAGCTGCAGTTCGAAATCGTCGCGGTGCTGGGCCTGCTGGCGCTGTTCACCCATCAGCACATATTCTGGGTCGCCGGCTTGCTGCTGGCTCTCATCGACTTGCCTGACTTCACGACGCCGCTGCGCCGCATTGCCGGATCGGCGGAGAAGATGGCGGGCATCCCGCCGGGGGACGGCAACAAGGCCGCCGACGATGTCGAGCGCGCTTCCCTGGGCAAACAAAAACACGGTCACTGACCCATGCTTGAGCTTCTCCTCTGCTCCATGCTGACGATCCTGCCGGACTATCTGTACCGGCGCTATGCCCAGGGAAAGCGCATCGGCAAGGAAATCACGCTCTATTCTGTCTGGTTCGAGCTCCGCTGGGGTATCATCGGCTGCCTGCTGCTGACGGTGTCTCTCATAACATTGATTTTCTACTTTCATCCTTCCACGAGATCAGTCATCGCCACCTTCCGCTCCGTTCCCATCGTTTCCGAAACCAACGGCCGGGTGGCCGAGGTGTTTGTCGGATTGAGCGGCGAGGTGAAGCAGGGCGAGCCGATCTTCAGGCTGGACGATTCGAAGCAGGCTGCGGAGCTGGAAACCGCGCGCCGCCGCATCGCCGAACTCGACGCCCAGATGATCCAGGGCCGCGCCGAAATCGCCGCTGCTCAAGGCCAGGTCGATCAGGCCAAGGGCGCGTTGCAGCAGGCCATCGACGAACTGGAGACCAAGGAGGAACTCAATCGCCGCGGCGCCGATATCGTGGCGCGGCGCGAAGTCGAGCGCTTGCAGGTCCAGGTCAAGACCCGCCAGGGCGGCGTCGATGCCGCGCAGGCCCAGATGAAGGCGGTCGAGAGCAAGGTTGAAACGGTGCTGCCCGCACAGCGGGCGAGCGCCGAAGCGGCCCTTGCCGAAGCTCAGGTCGCGCTAGACAAGACCACGATCCGCGCCGGCGTCACCGGCCGCGTCGAGCAATTCGCGCTTCGCGCCGGCGACATCGTCAATCCGTTCGCACGGCCGGCAGGGGTCCTGATCCCATCAGAGCGGCGCAACGCACTCGCCGCGGGCTTTTCGCAGATCGAAGCCCAGGTCTTGAGAACCGGCATGGTCGCCGAAGCGACCTGCGTGTCCAAGCCCTGGGTGATTATTCCGATGGTGATTACCAGCGTCCAGGACGCAATCGCGGCGGGCCAATTCCGGGGCGGCGAACAGCTGATCGAGGTCCGGCAGAATATCCAGCCGGGCACGATCTTCGTCATCCTCGAACCGCTCTTTGCAGGCGGGCTGAATGGCGTGACGCCGGGCAGCTCTTGTGTCGCGAATGCCTATACCAGCAATCACGAATTGCTCGCGTCGAAGGATATCGGCGCGTTCCGACGTTTCGGCTTGCACGCCATCGATACGGTGGGCCTCGTCCATGCATTGCTGCTGCGGATCCAGGCTTTGGTTCTCCCGATCAGAGAACTGGTGTTCAGCGGCCATTGAGTTTCGGCCGATCAGGCCGCGCCCTGGCTTCTTGTACCCCCCAACTTGATCGAATGTAAGAAATCTGACGGGGAAGGCTTCAGATACCACCGCCTGCATTGCGCAGTAAGGCGTAGCTATTGGTTGCACCAGCGGCGCTCTGCTTTGGTATCCGTGGATATTCCAATAGACAATAGCCTCCGCCGCTCGCCGCGCATTGAATGGCACATTGCAGAACCCATCCAACGCAAGCAGGGAACTCGATGCATCGGCGCGACATCAGATCGTGCGCTTCATGCCTGTGATGATGTTTCGTCCATCCGCGTATCGGCCTCAAAAAATGATTTTCGTCATCGATGACGACATTGGAGTCAGGGAAGGAACCGCGAGCCTTCTGCGGTCGCTCGGCTACGAGGTTCTCACTTTCGATTCGGGCCGTTCGTTCCTCGAAGCGAACGAGCGCGGCGAAAGCAACTCCTGCGCGATCATCGATATCGTCATGCCGGATATCGACGGGTTCGAGCTGCACCGCCGCCTCGTCAGCAGCGGCCATCGCTTCCCCATCATATTCCTGACGGCCCTGACGGATGCCGCAACGAGAGCCCGCATGACCGAGTGCGGGGTGCATCGGGTCCTGACCAAGCCATGCTCCGAGCAAAGCCTCGTTGACTGTGTCGAATCCGCCTTGGCCGAAGCAGGCGCCGCAACCGAACAGCGCCCGGCACGTTAAAATCGTTGTTCGGCGAAGTGCTTGTCCTTCAACGACGCATTGTCGTCATAGGCGCGCTTCGTTTCACGCGGCGGCAGCTTGACCTTCGGGCGGGAGATCTTCTTGTAGGGGATGGCGTTCAGGATGTGGGAAATACAGTTGAGCCGGCCCCGCCGCTTGTCGTCCGAACGCACGACCACCCAGGGCGCGTGCTTGCTGTCGGTCTGCGTCAGCATCGCGTCACGCGCGCGCGAATAGTCGTACCATCGGCTGTATGAGCGAAGGTCCATTTCGCTCAGCTTCCATTGCCGGAGCGGATCTTCCAGGCGGGCTTTGAACCGGCGCTCCTGTTCTTCCATCCCGACTTCAAGCCAGATCTTGACCACGATGATGCCGGCGTCGACGATGTATTTTTCGATCTCGGGACACAGTTCGAGAAAGTGCCGGTATTCGCGGTCGCTGACGAAGCCCATGACGTGCTCGACGCCGGCGCGGTTGTACCAGCTCCGGTCGAAGATCACGATTTCGCCGGCTGCAGGGAAGCGCTCGATGTAGCGCTGGATGAACATCTGGCTCTTTTCCCGGTCGGACGGCGCGGGCAGGGCAACAACCCGGAACACACGCGGGCTGACCCGCTCCGTTATCGCCTTGATGGTCCCGCCCTTTCCGGCAGT
Source organism: Pseudomonadota bacterium (assembly GCA_023387555.1). Lineage (GTDB taxonomy): Bacteria > Pseudomonadota > Alphaproteobacteria > Rhizobiales > Xanthobacteraceae > Pseudorhodoplanes. Next base: position 1,048 of record JAEWHY010000522.1, on the reverse strand, counting down.
ATCGCGCCCCTCGAAAACGATAATGACGCGCAGACCCTTGGCCTTGACCCAGTCCTGCAGATGACAGAGCTCGACCTGCAGCTTTTCGAGCTCTTTTTCGTAGATCTTTCGCGGCATTCTATCGTTGGCTTTGCCGGCGTCCTCGGATTGCGCCTCAGCAGACTTTTGTTTTTCCGCCTTCGCCTTCTCACGCTTCTTTTTTGACATGGCCTGCCCGTCCGGCAAATGTCGCTTGCTCGACCCAAGCGATCATGCGCTTCCGGTTTGGATAAACTGTACTTAAGTTTACCCTTCGGGAGTGCGGCTGGCCTGAAAAGGAAAGACACCAGGGAAACGCCCAGCGAGCAGAGACACGTCCCGCAGCGCGTAATGGGACATTACTGGTTTTTATGGCCACTGGCCACGGTACCGAAGAGCATAGCCCCTTTCCCGTTCGGCATGAGATGGTAGGCTTGCTGGGTCATAATCAGGCAGGCTTGCCACCACTTGCGGCGGTGCCGCAGAAGTTGCGAGTGGGTTTGGCCTGTTCGCAAGGCGACTTGATCGAATGCTCACCGCCACTGCGCCGCAGCTTCAGCATATCGCCTTCGTCATCGACGACGATTCGACGATCCGGGACGGCTTGAGCAGCCTGCTGCGGTCCGTCGACATCCCGGCCGAGGCCTTCGGGTCCACGGATGAATTTCTGCAGAGCAAACGTCCGGACGTCCCTGCCTGCATCATCCTTGACGTGAGATTACCGGGCATGAGTGGCCTGGAATTTCAGGAAGAACTTGCCAGGCTCGGCATTACCACCCCCGTCATCTTCATCACCGGACATGCCGACGTGCCCATGGGCGTTCAGGCCATGAAATCCGGCGCCGTGGAATTCCTGTGCAAGCCATTCCGTGAAGAAGAGCTGTTGCGCGCAGTCCGGCTCGCGATCAAGAAAGATTTCACCGAGCGCGGCAAGCTGCGGACACTATCCGTCATCCGGCAGAGCTTCAACACGCTGACGCCACGCGAACAGGAAGTCATGGGCTTCATCGTTTCCGGTCTGATGAACAAG
>JAEWHY010000431.1 GCA_023387555.1 Pseudomonadota bacterium | reverse complement strand
CCTGTGGGCGATGGCTCTGGGCTTGCTGGTCTTCGGCGACGTTCCCGACGCCTGGATGCTGGTGGGCGCGGCCGTGGTGGTCGGTTCCGGCCTCTACACCCTCTATCGCGAGCGCAGGGTCGGCCGGCACAAGATCGTGGCTGAATCGACCCAGCCCGGCATGGCCCCGGACGGTCTGTGAGCATGACGCGCTTTCTCGACCGCGGCTCGCCGCCTCATCTCGTCACGCTGGTCATGGCGACCGGTACCGGCGCCCTGGCGATCAACATCTTCCTGCCGTCCATGCCGGCCATGGCCCGCTATTTCGACGCGGACTATGCGATCGTGCAGCTCGCCGTGTCGCTCTATCTCGTCGCGACCGGCCTGCTCCAGCTGGTGATCGGGCCCGCATCCGACCGCTTCGGGCGCCGGCCGATACTGCTCGTCTGCTTCCTGATCTTCCTCTTCGGAACGCTGGCAGCGACCTTCGCGCCGACCATCGAAGCGCTGCTGGCCTGCCGGCTGCTGCAGGCCTTCTCGGCCGCCGGGATGGTGATCTCGCGCGCCGTCATCCGCGACACCGTCGAGGCGGCACGGGCGGCCAGCCGCATCGCCACCGTCACCATGGGCATGACCATCATCCCGATGATCGGTCCGATGATCGGCGGCCTCCTTGATGAGCAGTACGGCTGGCAGGCGACGTTCTACTTCACACTCGCCTTTGGCCTCGTCGCCTTCGCCCTGGTCTATGCCGATCTCGGCGAAACCAACCGCTATCCCGCCTCGAGCCTCTCACGTCAGATCGCCGCCTATCCGGCGCTGCTCACCTCGCGCCGCTTCTGGGGCTACACGCTGACCGCAGCGCTTACGTCGGGCTCGTTCTTCGCCTTCATCGGCGGGGCGCCCTATGTCGGTTCGGAAATGCTGGGCATGTCGCCATCCGAATACGGCCTCTATTTCGGCATCATCTCCGTCGGATACCTGGCCGGCAATTTCATCACCACCCGCCTGTCGCGGCGGGTCGGCATAGACTGGATGATGCTGACGGGAAATCTTCTGTGCATTGCGGGGGCGGCAATCTCGGCGGTGCTGTTCTTCCTCGGCTATGCGCACCCGCTGTCCCTCTTCGGTCCGGCCACCCTGCTCGGGGTCGGCAACGGTGTTGCGCTGCCAAACGCCATGGCCGGACTGGTCAGCGTGCAACCAAAGCTCTCCGGTTCGGCCTCAGGGCTCGGCGGCGCCATGCAACTCGGCGGCGGCGCGGCGATGTCGGTTCTCGCCGGCGCCTGGCTGTCGCCGACCAGTGGGCCCTACCCGCTGCTGCTGGTCATGGCCATCACCTGCTCCCTGGCGATCGGCACGGCGCTGTGGTCGATGTCCATTGCAAGGCAGGAAGGCGCACTGTGAGCGGGGGGACGCCTTGAGCATTGCAGGGCTGGTGCTGGCCGGCGGCCGCTCCTCGCGCATGGGTAGCGACAAGGCGCTGACCGTACTCGACGGCATGACGCTGCTCGAAAGGGCGGTCGCCCGGCTGGCGCCGCAGGTGAAGGTGCTTGCCGTCAGCGCCAACAGTGACCCCGCCGCTCATTCCCTTCCAGGCGCGCCCATCCTGCCCGACACGCTCGCGGGCTTTCGCGGGCCGCTCGCCGGCCTCCTTGCCGGCTTGCAATGGACGGCGCGCGAAACCGACTGCACGGCAATGGTCAGCGTTGCGGTCGACACGCCCTTCTTCCCTCTCGACCTCGTCGCGCGCCTGGCGGAAGCCTCCGCATCCGATGCAGACCGGATCGTCGTTGCCCGCTCGGCCGGACGGGCGCATCCGGTCTTCGCGTTGTGGCCGCTCGACCACTGCCGCAAGCTGGAGCGCTTTCTCGCCACCGATGCGAAGGGCAAGGTCATGGCCTACATAGAAGAGCAGCGCCATGTCATGCTGGATTTCCCGTCAGGCACGACGCCGGGGTCCGATCTGTTCTTCAACGTCAACACGCCCGCGGATCTCGCAGCCGCCCGGGCCCTGCTTGCGGCGGAGAAGCAATGAGCACACCCGTCTTCGGCATCACCGGCTGGAAGAACTCCGGCAAGACGACGCTCACAGAACGGCTGGTCGCCGAACTCACCGCGCGCGGCTATCGCATCTCCACGGTCAAGCACGCGCACCACGACTTCGACATCGACCAGCCGGGCACCGACAGCTTTCGCCATCGCGCCGCGGGCGCCAGCGAGGTGGCCATCGTATCGGACCGCCGCTTCGCCATCATGCACGAACTGCGCGGCGAGGCCGAACCGGATCTGGCAGGGATCCTCGCCAGGCTGGCCCCGTGTGATCTGGTCCTGGTCGAAGGCTACAAGCGCGAGGCACACCCCAAGATCGAGGCGCGACGGCTCGGCGCAAGGAGCATGGAGCCGCTGGCGCCGAAGGATCCGACCATCCTGGCCATCGCGGCCGACCACCCACAGACGGGCGAGATATTGCCGGTTTTCGACCTCGACAACGTCGCCGCCATCGCCGATTTCATCGTCTCCGCAGTCCGTCTCGCCCCCCCTGCGTCCTGACGTCAGGGGACCCGAAAGCCGCTACAGGTTGCGCGGCCTTTTTGCGGTTGCATTTGCGTCAAAAACAGTGGGA
>JAEWHY010000421.1 GCA_023387555.1 Pseudomonadota bacterium | reverse complement strand
GTGTTCGACTGATCGAACCACGGCGCGGCCTGAAAATTGACCGGCTGATCCGTTTCCTTGTGCATCGGGAAGTAGATGTAGTTCATCGACTCCAGCTCGGCGTTCGTAAAGGCGCGCAAATAGCGCTGCTGAAGCCTCGCGGTCACCATGCGTCGATTGAAATCGACAAGCTTTTGCACATTCGCCCTGCGCCGCCTGTTGCCACGAAGCATGAGCGCGCGGGCTGCGTCTGTTGCGGCGGCGCGCGCCCAGAGCGTGTGCCAGTTCAACCAGGTCCGCTCCTCCACCTGCCGCCATTTGTTCGCGATATATTGCACCATTTGCGGCTGCTCGCGAAATGCACGGATATACTCGATGGCCCTCTCGCTGGACTTCGCGTGCTGGACCTGCTCGCTCGCAGCGAGGTTGAACATGAGCCGGTCGGGGGTCAGAAAACAGGAATTAGACCTGATTTTTGAACGCCGGATGACGATACAGGGGATTCCGCGGCGCTGTGCCGCCAACCACAGGGCGAAAAACCAGGGCTTCGCCCATTCATAGCCGTATATCAGCTGCGGGCGGGTGGTTTCGATCAGGTCGTCAGCGAACTTGAACAGACGCCGCACCGCGCGAAACGGTTCGCAATTGTCGGCGATGACGTGGTCTGCCGTGGAGGAAGGGGGCAGATTGATAACCGGATCTACGAAAGCCCGTCCGAGCTTCGAATCAGCCGCCAACACCACCTGTCCGATCGGTACACCCGTGAGATTTTCAGCTTCCTTGAGCCGCGCGTTCACTGTTGCAACGACAGCTGGATCACTCTCCCAGGCAGCGGCTTCCCTGCCGGACCGGTTCAGCCGCGCAAAGATCCGACCGTGAGGCGCCGCGAGCCGCTCAACAGCTTCCACACGATTTGAGCCAGCGAGAACGTCGATGTGCCAGTTCCAGCGGGCCTTCGCAAATTCCAGCGGGCGAAGGATGTATCGTTCTTCCGGAGCAGTCCCCCCGGAGGTCAACGCCAGAACACGTAGATTCCTGAGAGCTGCCTCACCACGAACGTCCGAAATGGTACTGACCTGAATACTCATCTGTTCGATCCGTCTGGAGCTCAAACCCACACCTGCATGACCATCACATAGACCTTCTTCATATTGGAATTGAAGGCGATCGTCTCCGGTTCGAGCTCGCGGCTGCCATTTGTTCGGGCATTGACCGATTCAGTATCGACGTCCACGCGACAGATGAATTCAGAAGCTTGTGCATGCCTGAATCGGTCAACCATCAACCGCTAGCGATGACAACGGCGCTACTTTCGCCGTCACCAATGAATACGCGTCGACGCGCGTCCGTCTGGCGGTGAGTTTGTCAGTCGCATGGTGAAAGTTTGACAAGTCGGGATCGAGGCCTCTATCACCAGTGATATCAACAGGCGTACTTGGATGATGACACAACCCGCGCCCCAGCAGTCCGGCAAACTCAGGAAGGGCATTGTGCTCGCTGGTGGCAGCGGTACCCGGCTTCATCCGCTGACCCTTTCGGTCAACAAGCACCTGCTCCCGATCTACGACAAGCCTCTCATCTATTACCCGCTAACGACACTGATGCTGGCCGGCGTCAGCGAAATCCTGATCATCAGTTCGCCGAAGGACCTCCCGCTGCTGAAAGCCGCGCTCGGCGACGGTAGCAAGTGGGGTCTTTCAATATCCTACGAGGGACAGTCCGCGCCGAACGGCATCGCAGAGGGCGTGCTGATCGGGTCCGATTTCATCAATGGCGATCCGTTCGCGCTCATCCTCGGCGACAATATCTTCTACGGCCGAACCTTCTCTTCGATACTGCTCGAGGCCGCACAGATGGCGACGGATCGTGCCGTCGTGTTTTCCTACAGTGTCGCCGACCCAACCGCCTATGGCGTGATCGAACTGGACGCCAACGGCCGACCGGCTGCGCTGACCGAGAAGCCGCCGCGGCCGCTCTCCAACCGCGCGGTGACCGGGCTTTATTTCTACGACGGGCGCGCCGTCGAATTCGCCCGCTCGCTGCGGCCGTCGAAGCGGAATGAACTCGAGATCACCGACCTCAATCGAATGTACCTGGAGGAGCGGCAACTTCACGCCATCCATCTCGGGCGCGGGCTTGTCTGGTTCGACGCCGGAACGACGCACAACCTGCTGCTTGCGTCGCAGTTCGTCGAAATACTGCAATCGCGCCAGCAATCCGGGATCGCCTTCCCGGAAGAGGTCGCATACCGGATGCAGTTCATCGACTTCGATCGGTTCACGGCACTCATCAAGGACATGCCCAACTGCGCTTACAGCGATTACCTTGACAGGCTGCGCCGCGAAATTCTGGAAGGCTTGGCGTGAACCTCGAAACCCTCGCCATTCGGGGCGCCATCGTGCTCAGGCGTCTCGCGAGAAACACGGCGCGTTCTTCGAGACCTTTCGCAAGGACCATTACGCCGCGGCCGGCATCCCCTGGCCAATCGAGCATCCGCTCGCGCAGGCACGGGTGACGGCCCCTCATTCACGCACGCCCGGGATTGATCTGGACGTAGACGTTCTTGAGATTGGAATAGAAGTCGATCGCTTCGGGACCAGGCTCCCGGCTGCCGTTGCCCGACTGCTTGACGCCGCCGAACGGCATATGCGGCTCGCTGCCGTAGGTCCCCGCATTGACCGAAACGGTGCCGGCCTCGACCCGGCGGATGAATTCGGCCGCGCGGTCCAGGCTCCGGGTATGGATGCAGGCGGTGAGCCCGTAAGGCGAGTTGTTGGCCAGCGCCACCGCTTCCTCGAAACCGGCGACGCGATAGAGGCAGGCGACCGGCCCGAACAATTCCTTCACCGAAATCTCGTCGGCCGGACCCACTTTCTCGACGATGGTGGCGGCGAGATAGCAACCCCGCGCATGGGCAGCATCGGTCAGTCGCTCACCACCCGCAATGATGCTGGCGCCGCTTGAACGGGCTCGCTCCAGCGCGGCGATCATATGGCCGATCTGGCGCTCGTTGATCACCGGGCCGAAATCGTCGCTGTCCGCCGGACCGACCTTGAGTGCCTTGGTGCGCTCCAGAAGCTTCGCGCGGAACGCCTCATAGACGGCATCGAACACGATGATACGGCTGCCGGATGCGCAGCGCTGGCCGGCATTGCTGAAGGCCGACAGCACGGTCCATTCCACCGCCTGGTCGAGATCAGCGTCGTCGCATACGACCAGTGGATTCTTGCCACCCAGTTCGAGCGAGATTTTCGCCAGCCGCTCGCCACCGATCCGCGCGATCTCGCGGCCGACCGCGGTCGAGCCGGTAAAGCTCAGCACCGCGACCCGCGGATCGGCCACCAGCGGACGACCGGATTCGGTGCCAAGACCTTGCACGATGTTGAGAACACCCGCCGGCAGCCCGGCCTCGCGCGCGATCTCACCGAACAGCCAGGCCGTGGCGGGCGCATCCTCGGACGCCTTCAGCACCGCGGCATTGCCACAGATCAGCGCCGGAAACACCTTCCAGGCGACATTGGCGATCGGGGTATTGGCGGCGATGATCAGACCCGCAACGCCTAGCGGTGCCCGCACGACGCTTGCCTGCTTGTTGTTCGCGCCGCTGGTCGTGGTGCGTCCGTAAAGCCGCATGCCCTCCCCGGCCATGAACAGACCCTGCTGCACGGCCCCCTTGGTCTCGCCGAGAGCATCCTTGAACGACTTGCCGGTTTCAATCGACACCACGCGCGCCATATCCTCGGCGCGCGCCTTCAATCCCATCGCTACCGCATGCAGGATGTCACCGCGCTGCACCGCCGGCATCTGCGCCCAGGCCGATTGCGCCGCCACTGCGGCGCTGACTGCGGCCTCGACATCGATTTCGCGCGAGCGGGACGCACGGCACACCACCGACCCATCATGCGGCGAAATCTTCTCGAACACCTCGCCCGAAGCGGCAAAGCGTTCCGCGCCGCCAATCCAGTTGGCGACGCGTTCAGGAAACAGTTGCCGCGCAGCGGCCTGCGCACTACCAAGCGGTCCAGCCACCGTCGATCACCAGATTAGAGCCAGTCATGTAGGTCGAGGCGTCGGACATCAGGAAAATCACGCCGCCATTCATCTCGTCCTCTTTGGCCATGCGGCCCATCGGCGTGCGCCGCGCATAGCCTTCGAGGAAATCGCGCTCCTGATTGGCGAAAACGCCGCCGGGCGTGAGCGTATTCACGCGTACACCCTGCTTGGCCCAATAGGTGGCGAGGTATCGCGTGAGGTTGAGGATCGCGGATTTGGAGGCGGAATAGGTCACCGGCTTGAAGAAGGTCTCGCCGCGCTCGCGCCGGTAGTCGTAGAGGCTCTGGTCCGGTGAAACCAAGCCATAGGTCGAGCAGATATTGATGATCGAGCCACGGCCGGCCTTCGCCATCGCGTCGCCGATCGCCTGACAGCACAGCATCGTGCCCTTCACATTGACCGCCATGATGCGGTCGAAGCTGGCGGCCGGATAGGTTTCGAACGGGCCGTTCTCTTCCGGCGGCGCATCCGGCGGGGCATCGATCGCCGCGGCATTGATCAGGCCGTGCGGCGTACCCCATTGAGTCTCGACGTCGCGCAAAGCCGCAACGATCGACTCGCGACAGGTGACATCGACCTGGAAGCAGAGCAGCGGCGCTTCGGCGTCCTGATCCGCAAAGCGCTTGCGGACCGCCGCGGCATCCGCGGCATCGAACACCGCGACCCTGGCAC
>JAEWHY010000343.1 GCA_023387555.1 Pseudomonadota bacterium | reverse complement strand
ATCTTCGCCGGTTTCTACGCGCTGCTGTCCGGGCTGATCATCCTGATCGCGACCGGCTTCATCCTGGCGCCGGTCTTCCACCGCGTCCTGCATCGCTTCCACGTCGAGGACGATCAGCCGCCACAGGATTGAAGCCGTCCGGCGCCGGTCACTTGCGCTTCTTCGCCGTGGCCTTTTTCGCAGTGCGTTTCGTTGCGGCCCGTTTCGCTGCGGTGCGTGTTGTGCCGCGTTTTGTCGTGCTGCGTTTCTTGGTGCCGGTCTTCTTGGCGGAGCGGGGCAGGCTGCGGCGCTTGGTGCCGGCAAATTCCCGCAATTCGGATTGGCTCATCGACTCGGCCATGCTGCGCGAGGCGCCGCGCAAACTCGCCTTGGAGCGTTTGCCGCGCTTGGCGGCGAGCGCCGCGCCCGCGGCCATCTGCTGCTTCTTCGATCGTGCCGGCATCTTGCCATCCCTTCGATCTGCGGCCCAATTGCGGCCTGACAGAACGAACAATGGCGCTACAGGGGCCCTGGTTCCGCCGATGCCTTGCGTGATCGCCATGAGGCCGGCTCCGTTGCCGGTATCGCGGTCGTCGGCAGGTCAGCACGCTGGCCGCCCGCCGGCGGCTGGCGATCCCTGCCGATGGTCATGATCGCGGTGCCCATGGCGGCGCTGCCGAAGGTGATGACGAAGCCGAACAGCAGCAACGCCAGCGCGGTCTCGGGCGAGCGATCCGACAGCACGAGATCGCGCAGGTTCGCGGGATTGAGCAGAAGCAGTCCGCCCAGCAGGAGCAGCGCCGCGGCCATGCCGGCCGCAAGGTTCACCAGGAGAAGCCGGTGAAGCGGGTCGCGCGGTAAGAGACGGGATCCGGACATGGATGACCAAGGTTCGAGATGCATCCGGCGGCGTCCTGCCGCCAAAACCGTCTTGGCGTCAAACGCCGAAGCATTGCATACAGGCATGGTGGCAGCACAAGGGCGGACCTCGATTCATGGCTGGTGAGACGACAACCGACGGCAGGCCGCGCGGCGCGCTCACCGTCCGCATCATCGCCATGCCCGCGGATACCAACGCCAACGGCGATATCTTCGGCGGCTGGGTTCTGGCGCGCATGGACCAGGCCGGCGGCATTGCCTCGGTCGAGCGTGCCAAGGGCCGCGTCGTCACCATCGCGATCGAGGCGATGACCTTCATCCGCCCGGTCCGGGTCGGCGACGTGCTGGAAGTCTATACGGACGTCGAGAAGGTCGGCCGGACCTCGATGAAAATCCATATCGAGGCCTGGGCGCGCCGCTTCATGACGCACCATCATGAAAAGGTCACCGACGGGAATTTCACCTTCGTCGCCATCGACGAGAATGGCCGGCCCCGGCCCATCCCTCGGGATACCGAACTCGCCTGAAACGAATTTGATCCTCGCGCGTTAGCAGGGCCGTCGTTTTGGATGCATCGAGTCGGCTTGTCCCCGCCTCACATTGGGTCTGATGGAATGGCCGATACCCTGGTCCTTCTGAACGCGCGGGCCGGAGCCGTGATCGACGCCGGCGCCGAGCGCATCCGCGATGCGCTCGCATCCTCGCTCAAGGAGCGCTCGGCCGACGTGAAGATCCGGCTGGTGCGGCCAAGCTATCTCAGGGCCGAAATCGAACGGGCGGCACGCAGCGAGATTTCCACGCTGATCGTCGGTGGCGGCGATGGCTCGGTGAACTGTGCGGCGAACGCGCTTGCCGGTACCTCCAAGACGCTCGGCGTGCTGCCGTTCGGCACCATGAATCTGTTCGCCCGCGACCTTCGGATGCCGGCCAATATCGAGGAGGCGATCGAGGCGATCGGCGATGCGCGGCCGCGCAAGGTCGACCTCGCCCGCGTCAACGGCCGCTCGTTTCATTCGCTGTCCGGTCTCGGATTCTTCAGCGAGATGGCGCGCGCGCGCGAAGAGGTGCGGGGTCACAAGCTCGGGCGGCTGATCGGCGTCGGCATCGCGGCGCTCCGCGCGCTGCGGCGAACCTATCCGTTCAAGCTCGATATCCGCGCCGACGACAGGCGTGAACAGGTAGAGGCGCTGGCGGTGCTGGTCACCAACAATCGCTTCGCGCCGGACTGGCGCCGCCCGTCGCTCGACGAAGGCGTCCTCGAAATTCACATCGCCGAACATGCCGGCGCGCTCTCCAAGCTCAAGGCGAGCGCCAACCTCCTCACCGGCACCTGGCGCAACGACGACGACACCGACGGCATCCGCACCATCTCCGCGCGCCAGGTCGCGATCGGACGGACGCGCCGCCGCACTTTCGCTGCGACCGACGGGGAATTGCGCCGCGAACATATTCCGCTCCGCTACGAAATGCAGCCCGGCGCGTTGACCGTGCTCTCGCTGTAATCAGGCGCGGATGGCGGGTGCGAGTTCGCCGACCGTCTTGAGGTCGCGCACGAACGCTTGATATTCGCGCTTTGCCGTCTCGTCGCCGGGTTCTCGCGTCAGGCGAAGGAGGTAGGACGGGTGGACGGTGATGAACCCGCTCTGGCCCGCGAAATCATAAGGCCCGCGCACCTTCGTGACCGATACCGCGCGGTGGGTCAGCGCCTGGGCGGCGGTCGCACCAAGCGCCACCACAAGTGTCGGCTTGATCGCGGCGATCTCGCCGTCGAGCCACCAGCGGCAGGCGTGGACTTCGCCCGCGTTCGGCTTCTTGTGGATGCGCCGCTTGCCGCGCGGCTCGTATTTGAAATGCTTCACCGCATTGGTGACATAGGCGCGGCTGCGGTCGAGGCCGGCATCCGCCAGCGCGCGATTGAACAGACGCCCGGCGGGTCCGACAAAAGGCTGGCCGGCGAGGTCTTCCTGATCGCCGGGCTGCTCGCCGACGAACACCACCGGCGCGTTGCGCGGCCCCTCGCCGAACACCGTTTGCGTCGCGTTCCTGAAAAGCGGGCATCGCGTGCAGCTTTCCGCCTCGCGGCGCATGGCGCTCAGGCTGCCCTCGGCATGCTCCTCTGGATCGTCGACCTGCGCCTTGCCCTTCGCCATGCGGCCGGCGATCCGCTCCGCGAACAGTTTTGGCTGATCGGCTCTCATGTCCATCATCCCGGAAACGCGATGTGCCGCATCCGTCACCATCTCCGGAATAAGCGCGGTTTCGGGCATGTTGTTCCAGTAATCGCGCGGCATGTGGTTGACCATCGACTTGAGCCGCAGGCGCGCCGGATTGAAGGTCGTGCGGTAATAGGTGAGCCAGAGGCCGTCGAGCACCTCGTCTCGCGCATCGTCGGCCGATCGCTCCGCCGGGGGATTGAAGCTGAGCGTGCGGTCCTGCCAGATCGCTGTTCCGCGCGGCGTTGCAATCAGGAAATCCATGTTGCTGAAGCGGTCGACGAAGAATGGCACAGCGCGCCGCAGGATATGATGATGCGGCTCGAACCATGCGGTGTAGACCGTGCGGCCTTCGACCTGGCGTTCGCGAAAGCGCAGAAACGCGTGCATCTTGTGGATGTCGCGGTGCACCGCATGAGCATAGTCGATCAGCCGCGCGACAAGCGGGTCGCTGGCGCGTTCGGCAAGATCGCGCTCGCCGCCGCAAATGCGCCAGAGCACATCGTAGAGCAGGGCGAAGCGGTCGGGCGCGCTGTGGCAGATCGCGTCGTGCATCAGTGCGGCAAAGCTGCGCGGCACGCTGATCGCGATGTCCTCATGGGTATCGTCGGGGAGCTGCGGCAGCAGCGTCGGCTCGTCCGGGGAGACGAAGGCAATGCTTGCGGGTGGAAGCGCATGCGCCATGCACAGTTTCGCGACCGCGCGAAACGCGGCCTCGTCGGCGTCATGGTCGAGCGCAACGGCGAACATGCGTTATCCGAACAGTGATAGTTGCTTCGGCGCGCGCACGAAGCGCTCGCGCAGGTGCGCGCCATCGAGCGCGCGCGGGCGATGGTCCGGGGTCACGATGAATTCGCGGGCCCGCACCATCGCGCCGGCGATGCGCGCTACGTCGTCATATCGCAGCGCGCCGGAGCGCCGCGACGCGAGAATGCGATCGACGGCGCGGGTGCCAAAGCCCGGCACGCGCAGCAGGGTCTCGCGGTCGGCCGCATTGACGTCCACGGGAAAGCGCTCGCGATGCGCCAGTGCGTAGGCGAGCTTCGGGTCGATCTCGAGATCGAGCATGCCGCCGCTCATCGCGCTGCCGATCTCCGGAAGATCGAAGCCGTAAAAGCGCAGCATCCAGTCAGCCTGATAGAGCCGGTGCTCGCGCATCAGCGGGGCGGGCCGCGCGGCAAGCTTCCGCGAGGGATGGCCGGTGGGTGAGAAGGCAGAGTAATAAACCCGCTTCAGCGCATAGGATGAATAGAGCGTCGTGGTTGCGCCAAGGATCGTCTGGTCGGTGGTCGCGTCCGCCCCGACGATGATCTGGGTGGATTGCCCGGCCGGCGCAAAGCGCGGCGGTCTCGCCTTGCCGGCCGGACGCGTGCGGCTGTCTTTCGCCGTCTCGATCCGCAGCCGCGTGGCCGCAAGTCCCTTGCGGATGCTGGCCGCACTCTTCTCGGGCGCGAAATCCTGCAAGCCGCTGTCGGTCGGCAGTTCCACGTTCATCGACAGCCGGTCGGCATAGCGGCCGGCCTGCGCGATCAAGTCCTCGCTCGCGCCCGGAATGGTCTTGAGATGGATGTAGCCGCGAAAACCGTGCTCCTCGCGCAGCGCGCGCGCCACGCGCACGAGGTCGGCCAGCGTATCGTCCTCCGAACGCGCGATCCCGGACGACAGGAACAGCCCCTCGATACAGTTGCGCCGGTACAGGTCGAGCGTGAGCTTCACGACCTCATCGACCGTGAAGCGCGCGCGCCGCACATTGCTCGACCTGCGGCTGACGCAATAGGCGCAGTCATAGATGCAGAAATTGGTCAGCAGGATCTTCAAGAGCGACACGCAGCGTCCGTCCGGCGTATAGGCGTGACAGATGCCGGCGCCGGTCACCGAGCCGATCCCGCCATTGCGGGCGTTGCGTTTCGCGCCGCCGGACGACGCGCAGGATGCGTCGTATTTCGCGGCGTCGGCGAGGATTTCCAGTTTCTGCTCGAGTGTCAGCGGCATGGTCTGGTGCAACGCGTGAACGGCCCAATAGTTCTTGCTTTGTTCTTTAGCGCTGCAGCACAGAGCAGCGCAAGCTGGAACTCTTGGTAAAGCAAGGTCTTGGTTCCATCACGGCAGCAGATCGTGCGGAACCTGCTCGGGGGCATAGGAGCGCGGCCGGTTCCGCAGCCAGCTTTTCCCGCCGGCATAGACCAGGGCGAAAGCGGCAGCGGCGACGCCAAGCGTGTGCAAATTCGGCGCGATGAAGATCAGGACAATTGGCAGCACCACGAAGATTACTGCCCCGACAAGCATCGCGGTGCTGACAATGAGATGCGGCGTGTCGCTGAGGCCACCCTGAAACAGGATGCGTTTGCGATCCGCTGGCGGAATGGCGCGATGAAAGTCGCGAACGAAAGCGTGGTAGGCCTTGCGCTGTTCCTCGTCAGCGGTGAGGCCTTGGCCGCCGCTGAACACCTTGAGTTTGCGAAAGTTTCCGAACTTGATCCGGCAGATGCCGAGCGGCGTTTCGCCGGCCTTGGCGAAGGCCGTGTGCAGGCGGATCGCGGAGATATCCGCAAAGCGGATGGTGCGGGTTTCGCGCTCGCTGGTAAATGTGAGGCCGGTGTCGTCGAGACGGAGCCCGCGCGTTGTGATCGCCCAGACGAATCCATCGCCATCGCGGAAATAGAGCGGATAGTCGCGGGCGGGTGCGCTGACTGTCATCGCGTTCAGCTTAGCCTCGCATCCGCCCGCGCGAAAGTTCCAATCTTGCAATGATCTTGCAATCCCTGCGCGCTTCACCATGTCAGGCGCGCCATGAACGCCAGCTTCGCAGCACACGCCCGCAGCGCCCGTTTTTCCCGCCGCTCCGCCACCCGTGCCGAGCGCATCGCCCGCATCGACTGGCTGGCGACGCTGCTCGACACGCGCTTCGTGATTCCCTTCACGAAAATCCGGTTCGGCGCCGACAGCCTGATCGGTCTTGCGCCGGGCGTCGGCGATGTCGTCACCACGGCGCTGTCGCTCTACATCGTGTACGAGGCGCATCGGCTCGGCGTGCCGAAGCATGTGCTTGCGCGCATGCTGGGCAACGTCGCGGTCGACGGACTGATCGGCGCGGTGCCGGTCGCAGGCGACGTGTTCGACGTGCTGTGGCGCGCCAACCGCCGCAACGTGCGGATCCTGCGCGAGCATCTGGATCGCGTGGGACGGTAACGGCGCTTTTTTCCTCCGCCATCGCCTGGGCCGCCGCCGTCTTTCGAGACGCATTGCTCGCAGCGCGTCACGTCGGGCAAGGCCGACCGAGGCCTTGACAGTACTAGGAATTTAATCCATATTACTTGCACCTCGCTCAACGAGGGGCGTCAACCGGTGACGCCAGTTGATGGAGCGGGGTGCAGCGCCCTGCGGGTATGGCCTCGTCCGCCATGCTCCCGGGAGGCCTCGGAACCCCGCTCTACGGGCACTACGACCCGTGCGCGAGGAGCTCGCTGTACGGCCTGCGCCCGCTTGGCGCAGGTACGCAAACGCGGGTCCGGGGTCAGTGCGATTGCTCCGGCGTCGCACCAGAACGCCGCTAAAAGAAGCCTGCCGCGCGTGATAAGCCCAAGGCGGGTGATGCGCCGTGAGGCGGCCGTGTTCGTCGCAAGGCGAGCGCGGCGTATCAGGAATGCCCTGCGCTTCACGGCGCATCATTCCCCTCACTCTCTTCCTCGCCTCCGGCGCGCCCGCGCCGTCCAAACAACAGGGCCGGCGAAGCTTTGCTTCTTTCCCTCCGCCGCGCGCTGCGTGCTAAACACGCCGACAAAACCAACTTGGGGGAAACATGCTCAGGAAACCTGCCTGCCCGGTGATCGCCATCGAGGAGCATTACTGGGACGAGGAACTGTCGGCGACCTATGCCGGCATCGGCCGCGCCACGCATAATCCCGAGCAGGAGAAGCGGCTGCGTGATCTTGGCGAACTGCGCATCCGCGAGATGGACGAAGCCGGCATCGACATGCAGGTAATCTCGCACGGCTCGCCCTCCGCGCAGCAACTGACCGGCCCGGACGGCATCGCGCTGACGAAGCGCGTCAACGATCGCCTCGCCGAAGCGATCGCCAGGCACCCGACGCGGTTCGCCGGCTTTTGCGCGCTGCCGACCTCCGATCCGCAGGCCGCCGCCGCCGAACTCGAACGCTGCATCGGCAACGGCTTCAAGGGCGCGATGATCCACGGCCTCGCCAATGGCGTCTGGCTCGACGACAAGTCGCTGCGTCCGGTCTTCGCGGAGGCCGAGCGGCTCGACGTCCCGGTCTATCTGCATCCCTCGATCCCGCACCCCGCGGTGATGGACGCCTATTACAAGGACTACATCAAGGAATACCCCATGGTGATCCGCGCCGCCTGGGGCTTCACGGTCGAGACCGCGACCGTCGCAATCCGCATGATTCTGTCGGGGATGTTCCAGGAGCACCCGAAGCTGAAGATCATTCTCGGCCATCTCGGCGAGACGCTGCCGTTCCTGGTCTGGCGCATCGATCAGGCGCTGTCGCGGCCGGGGCAGAAGTCGATGAGCTTCCGCGACGTGTTCTGCAAGAATTTCTATGTCACCACGTCCGGCTTCTTCTCCAATCCGGCGCTGCTCTGCACGGTGATGGAGATGGGCGTCGACCGCATCCTGTTCGCAGTGGACTGGCCGTTCGTGATGAACCCGCCCGGCACCGCCTGGGTCGATACCATTCCGCTGTCGGACGAGGACAAGGTGAAGATCCTGTCCGGCAATGCGAAAAGGCTGCTGAAGATGTGACTACATCGGCCCTGCGTCGGGAGGCCCTTTACGTGCGCAGCTGCTCCATCTCCTCGCCGAGGCGAACCGGATGCGCCATCGCTTCGTGCAGCTTCGCGCGGTCGAGTTCGCCTTCCGAGATGCTGATGACCACGGTGGCGACGCCGTTGCCGATGAGGTTCGTCAATGCGCGGCACTCGCTCATGAACTTGTCGATGCCGACCAGGATTGCGAGCGACTGGATCGGGATGTCCGGCACGATTGCGAGCGTTGCGGCGAGGGTGATGAAGCCGGCGCCGGTAACGCCCGAGGCGCCTTTCGAGGTGATCATGGCGATCCCGAGGATGCCGAGTTCCTGTCCGAGCGTCAGCGGTGTGTTGGTCGCCTGCGCCAGGAACAGGATGGACAGTGTCATGTAGATATTGGTGCCGTCGAGATTGAAGCTGTAGCCGGTGGGAATCACGAGGCCGACCACCGAGCCCGAGGCGCCCAGCCGCTCCATCTTCTCGATCATTTGCGGCAGCACCGTCTCGGACGATGAGGTTCCGAGCACGATCAGCAATTCGTCCTTGATGTAAGCGATGAACCGGAAGATCGAAAAGCCAGCGAGCCAGGCGATGCTGCCCAGCACGACGACCACGAACAGGATGCTGGCGGCGTAGAAGGTCGCGATCAGCGCGAACAGATTCCACAGCGCTCCGAGACCGTAGGCTCCGATCGTGAAGGCCATGGCGCCGAAAGCGCCGATCGGCGCCGCGCGCACGATGATGCGGATCATGCCGAAAAACATCTGAGCCGCCGTGTTGATCGCCCGTGTAATGGGTTCGCCGGGGCGGCCCATGAAGGCGATGGCAAAGCCTGCCAGGATCGACACCAGCAGAACCTGCAGAATGTCGCCGCGGGCGAGTGCGCCGAAGAAGCTGTCGGGAATGATGGCCATCAGATGCGCAACGATGCCTTCCTCGTGCGCCTTGCTGACATAGGCAGCGACCGATTTCGTATCGATCGTGCTCGGGTCAATATTGAAACTGGCCCCCGGCTGAACCGTGCGTCCGACGATCAGGCCGATCGCGAGGGCCAGCGTCGAGATCGCCTCGAAGTAGACCAGGGCCTTCACTCCGACGCGGCCGACGCGCTTCAGGTCGCTCATCGAAGCGATGCCGTGCACCACGGTGCAAAAGATCACCGGCGCGATCATCATCTTGATCAGCGCGATGAAGCCGTCGCCGGGCGGTTTGAGTTCCTTTCCGAGGTCAGGAAAGAGGTAGCCGACGGCGATACCGAGTGCGATGGCGATCAGAACCTGGATATAAAGAACGCCATACCAGCGTTGGCGGGCGTGTTCGGCCACGGGAACCGGTTGACCGGCGATGATGGTGTGCTGCGCCATGCGGCACCTGTAGATCGGCCACGCGGAAAGGCGTCAGCGCAAGACATGGGGACGGACAGCGGTGGTCGCTTGACGGATTTTGCTCCGGACCCGTGCTGTTTTGCCATAACGGCCATGCGGGCCGAGGGGAGCTTTCTGACCGGGGCCGCGTTGGGTGCGGCCCGCTGTTGCGCGGAGACGATCCGCCGACGGTCGCGCTGGGGCGGCTTGCCTCTACGGCTCGTCGTCGTCCCGCGCCGGACCGCCTTCCGCTTCGAGTTGGCTGATCTCCTTCACATCCTGCCGGGAAAACTTGAGCCGCACGCCGGCGCCGAGGCCGTGGCCTTCGGGGACGAAAATTGTGCCAAAGCTGTCGAGCGCATTGCGGATGGCCTCGGTCTGCGAATCGTCCGGCAGCAGCGCCGCGCCATAGGCTTCAAGGCGCAGAAGCTCTGCGAGCGGGATGCGGGCCCGGTCGGCGAGATCCTGCTGCGTGATATCCGCGAGCGCGCGTGCGGCGGCGATCTGACGTCCGCTGATCTTCGGCATTCATGCCTCCTTCCGAGCTGTTCGGGGCAAACGTCGCATTATGCCGGGCACATGATGTCGGGTTGTTTGCTGGTCAACAAGCAGTGTGGACGGCCGGACACGCGCCTGCGGATCGGGCGTCGGGCAGGCGTTTGCCGTGCAACCACTTGTGCAAAAGGCCGCTGCGAAACATGCGGGCCTCCGCCTTCCGTGCTACAAACATGGTTAAGCCAGCGCTAACGTGGACCAATAAGACGCTGGCCGGTGTGGATCAGGGTTGCGAGATGTCGGACCGAGTCAGGTCAGCCAAGGATACGCTGCAGGAGCAGCGCCGGCATTCTGCTCCGAACTGGTCGCGCCTTCTGGTGCGTCCCATCTGCCTCCGCGACGGAACCGTGCTGTTCACGCTCAAGGATGCTGCCAAGAAGGTCCTTGAACTGCCGCAGACGCCGTCCTCGCGCGTCGCAGCCGAGCGCATTATCGAAGCCGCGACTCGCGATGGGGACATGGCATCGACGCAGGTGTCGCTGCGGTTGGCGCTGCTGAAGGACGTGGCCACCAAGCCCTCCGAGGACCGTCCGGATTGATCCGGATCAGGATGGTGTCGGCGGATATGCGTTGGTCGGTCCGCGCGCCGTGGCCGGATCACCGAGTTCCGATAAGCTCCGCGATTGAGTGACCTGACCCGCCCCGCGGCAGCCGAGTCGTCATCGCGTTGTGCGAACTCAGCCATCAGCGCTCGACAAATCGCGTGATCGGGATTATATTCCTTTCAGCCTCAGCGACGTGGCACGTACCCCCGGTACGGCTACCTGAGGGCTGTCGCTTCGAGGTTGGCACCCCGTGCCAAGCTCTTCGAGTGGCCGATGGCGGGGAGGGGCTGATGGGTCTTCTAAACCATTCCTGCCCCCGCAGCCCGGTGCCGGCCCTCGTGAAACGGCGCGGGTGGTAGGGCCGCCGGAAGCGAGAGCAGGGCTTTGGCTCTCAATTGACAGTATACTGAAAAACAGTATGCTGTTAAAAAATGGTCCTGGCGACGCCGGGCGCGATCGGGAGGAGAGACATGGCAACATCCAAACCATCAATCATTGTCGCCGGCGGCGGCATCGGCGGTCTCTCGGCGGCGATGGGGCTGGCGCGCGCGGGCGCGAGAGTCACCGTGCTCGAACAGGCCGACGTGTTCGGCGAAATCGGCGCCGGTATCCAGATCGGTCCGAACGGCTTCCACGCCATGGACTATCTCGGCGTCGGCAAAGCCTGCCGCGAGCGCGCGGTCTATATCGATGCGCTGATCATGATGGATGCGCTCTCCGGGGAGCAGCTTTTGCGCGCTCCGGTCGATGAGCCGTTTCGCAAATTCATGGGCAATCCCTACGCGGTGATCCACAGAGCCGATCTGCACAGCGCGTTTCTCGATGCGTGCCGTGACGATCCGAATGTCACGCTGATCAACAAGGAGCGCGTGGTCTCCTACGAGAACACGCCGAACGGCGTGAAGGTCACGACCGCCGCCGGAACGGTGTATGAGGCCGATGCCCTGATCGGCGCCGATGGCATCAACTCGGCAATCCGCAAGCAGATGACCGGCGGCGATCCGCTGCGCTTGTCCGGACACGTCGCCTATCGCGCGGTGCTGCCGCTCGAGCAGATGCCGGAAGACCTGCGCTGGAACGCGGCGACCATCTGGGTCGGGCCGAAGACCCATTTCGTGCATTATCCGCTGCAGGGCTGGAAGACCTTCAACCTGGTCGCGACCTTCGTGACGGACCTCGAGAATGTCGGCAGCAACGAGCCGGGCAAGCGGGAAGAAGTGATCGAAAAGTTCGGCCATCTCGTGCCGCGTATTCGCAAGGTCCTTGAAATTCCGAAAGACTGGCGGCGCTGGGTGCTGGGCGATCGCGATCCGATCGCCAGTTGGGTCGATGGCAATGTCGCGCTGCTGGGCGATGCCGCGCATCCGACCTATCAGTATTTCGCCCAGGGCGCCTGCATGGCAATGGAAGACTCGGTGTGCCTGTCCGATGCTTTCGAGAAGGCGGGCGGCGATCTCAAGGCGGCGTTCAAGTCTTACGAGACGATCCGCATCCCGCGTGCCTATCGCGTGGTTCTGTCGTCCCGCGAGCTTGGCCGCATTTTCCACGTCGACGGCGTGGAGCGGCTGGTGCGCAACGAGTGGATGAAGACCAAGACTCCGGAGGAGTTCAATCATTCCGTCCGCTGGATCTATGGCGGCAACGGTCTGACCGGCGTCAAGTCGAACTCGAACGAAACCGGGCAGGCGGCCTGAGTGCAGGGGGCGGGGCGATGCTGCTTGAGGATTTGCACCGTCAGCCCGGCCACCTCATCCGTCGGGCCCAGCAGATCGCGGTGGCGATCTTCATCGAGGAATGCGCGGCGTTCGACCTGACACCGGTGCAATATGCGGCGCTGGTGGCCATCGACGAGAACGAAGGGATCGATGCCACGCGGCTGTCGGCGCAGATCGCGTTCGACCGCTCCACCCTTGGCAATGTGCTGGAGCGGCTCGAGACGCGCGGTTTCGTCGAGCGCTACGCGTCGCCCGACGACAAGCGGATCAAGCTGCTAAAGCTGACGCAGCAGGGCCGCGACACCGTGCGCCAGGCTGAGGCATCCGTCTGCCGCACCCAGGAGCGCATCCTGGCGCCGCTCGGGCCCGACGATCGCCGGCGGCTCCTCGACCTGCTCGCGCAACTGGTCGAACTCAATAACGATGCCTCGCGCGCGCCACGGCGCCTGACCGCGTAAGCGCTTCCCTTTTCAGAGCCCCAGCATCCCGAAATACCGCTGTGTGGCCGCCGCCCGGCGCATGGCTTGTGGTGACTTAAGGTCCGGCAGCGCTTCGCTGCAACACCAGGTCACAAAGCGTGACTGTTCGCGCGCAACGTGCCGCATCGCGGCCTCTTTTTCCGCGACAATGGCAGCATCCCCAACAACGAACGGAGCTGACATGACTCGTGTGAGCACGATCCACGCGTCCCTGTTTTCGCTCGGCGTCATTGCCGCGGGCCTCTTTCCGGTGCCGGAGGCCAGCGCCAATGAAGCCTATTCCGCCCTTGTCCATCGCCATGCCGCCGCGCACGGCCTGCCGCCGTCGCTGGTTCATCGCGTCATCATGCGCGAGAGCCGCTACAATCCCCGTGCGGTGTCGAAGGGCAATTATGGCATGATGCAGATCCGCCTCGGGACCGCGCGCGCCATGGGCTATCGCGGCTCTGCCGCCGGCCTGCTCGATGCCAACACCAACATGACCTATGCGGTGAAGTATCTCGCCGGGGCCTACCGCGCCGCCGGCGGCAATCATGATCGTGCGGTCCGGCTTTACGCCAGCGGCTATGGCGGCGGGCGCTCGGCCCGTGTCGCCCGCGCCGACATGGCCATGATCCCGGCCATGACCCCGGCGGTCGGGGCCATCGGAGCGGACATGCTGATGTTCTCGCCGCAGGTGCGCCGGGCCCGCGCTGAATATGGCGGATCGCGCCGCGCCCCGTTTGTCACCACCTCGCGGGATCAGGAGATCCGCTGAGGCTTTGGGGCTTAAGGCTTTGGGGCTTGCGGCTTTGAGGCCTTCAGGACCCGAGGCCTTGACGCCTTGACCCCTCACCGACTTGGAAGGTCGCCAAGGACCCGGCCCTGTCTTTGCGTGTGATCAAATGCCGGGCGGCATTTGCGTTGCCGCCCGGCATTGCTATGACTGCGGTCCCGCGCCACCCGCCGGCCCGGGCCCGTAGCTCAATGGTTAGAGCCGGCCGCTCATAACGGTCTGGTTGCAGGTTCGAGTCCTGCCGGGCCCACCACCAATTAGCTAAGGCGCTGCAAACGCTTAAAGATCGTCGACCATCTCGCTTGCAATCGGGCCGGGATGCATCACAAATTGCCTAACATGGGCGACGACGTTCCTGAGGGTCGCCCAGATCTTGATCCGGCCGGAAGGTGAGCTTCCAAGTCTCATTGGGCGGCTTGCAAGGCCGTTTCCAGGGCCATTCCTGGGCCGTTGGCCACCCCAGGGCGGTCTGAGGACCGCTCTCGTTGTAGTGCCGCCGCCTCGTCTCGATCTTGTTCCTCATGTCGGCCAGCGACAGGGACGCAGTTCGCGTTCAGGCACTCGTCGCGTCGGCGGCCGTCCTGTGTGGATGGCTCCCGCATTGCAAGTGGCGAATTGAGCTTCTGACGCGTTGGTCGGGTGCAGTCTTGTGTCCGGCCTGTCGATGCAGTCGTTCATGTTGACCGCTGGCCCTGATGGTATCCGCGAG
>JAEWHY010000328.1 GCA_023387555.1 Pseudomonadota bacterium | reverse complement strand
GTGTTGAGACTATCCGCGGCTCGGGCAATCATGGCGGCGGGTTTCATCACAAGGGCGGCGTCAGCGCCTATTTCCAGATGATTCAGGCGCTGGCCGATGGGTACAACGTGGCGTTGACGGCGGACGTGCCGAAAGTCTCGCGGGTTGCAGGACCCGGAATCATCCGCCTTGCGCGCGATTCCGGACGGCCGATCTATCCGCTTGCGCTTGCGTCAAGCCGCCGCAAGGTTGTCGACAACTGGGATCGCACCACGATCAATCTGCCCTTCAGCCTGATCGCAGGCGTGGTCGGCGATCCCATCCGCGTCAGCGCAGAGGCAACCGCGGCTGACCTCGAGGCCGCGCGGCTGTCGCTCGAAGCCGCATTGAATGCGGCCACCGACCACGCCTACGCCATCGCGGACCGCAAGACCGGGGACGGGTCGCATGGCTGAACGGATGCCCATGACATTGCGCGCCTACCGACGCGCAATGTCGGCGGCCACGCCGTTGGCCAATCTGTGGCTGAAGCGTCGTCTTCGCCGCGGCAAGGAGGTCGAGGAGCGGCTCGGCGAGCGGCACGGGCAGTCGACCTTGCCTCGCCCCGAGGGTCCGCTGGTCTGGCTGCACGGCGCGAGCGTCGGCGAACTCATGGCGGTGATCCCGCTCGTCGAGCGGCTGCGGTCGCAGGAAGTCAATGTGCTGGTGACTTCGGGCACCGTAACATCGGCGAAGGTGGTGCAGGAGCGTCTGCCGGAGGACGTGCTGCACCAGTTCATCCCACTCGATGCGCCGCGCTTTGTCGGCCGCTTTCTGAATCACTGGCGACCGGATCTCGCGCTCTTCATCGAACAGGACCTGTGGCCGAATTTGATCGGGGCAGCAGCGCGACGCCGTATCCCGCTGGTCCTGATCAACGCCCGCATGTCCGAGCAATCCTTCAAGGGCTGGCGCTCGCTGCGGCGTACCGCAAAGGCGCTGCTCGGAAATTTCGACCTGTGCCTTGCGCAGTCGGCGCTCGATGCCGAGCGCTTCTCGCAGCTCGGCATGAAGTCGGTGCACACCACCGGCAATCTCAAGCTCGATGTGCCGGCGCCGCCAGCCGATGAAGCGCTGCTCGCGGTCATGCAGCAGGCGACCGCGGACCGCCAGGTGCTGGTCGCAGCGTCGACCCATCCCGGTGAAGAAGACGCCGTGATCGAAGCCCATCGCCGCGCGCGAAAGACAAGGCCGCGGCTGCTGACGATCATCGTCCCGCGTCACCCGGAGCGCGGCCTCGAAGTGCTTGAGCGTGCGGTGGCCGCAGGATCGCGCGGGATGCTGCGTTCGCGCGGCATGTTGCCGGATGTGCGCACCGACGTTTACGTCGCCGACACGATCGGTGAACTCGGGCTGTTCTATCGCCTGGCGCAGGCGGTGTTCATGGGCGGCTCGATCGTCGAGCATGGCGGACAGAATCCGATCGAGGCCGCCAAGCTCGGCAAACCGATCCTGCACGGACCGAATGTCTGGAACTTCGCCGACATCTACGCGGCGCTGGATGCGGCGCGCGGCGCCGAAGAGGTCGAGAACATCGGCCATCTCGCGATGCGCATCGGCGATCTCATGAAGGACCCGGCAGCGCGCCGCGCGGCTGGCGACGCGGCCATGCGCACCGTGGAACGTCTCGGCGGCGCGCTCGACCGCACGTTCGCTGATCTTGAACCCTACCTTCTACAATTGCGGCTTGGATATCAGGCGTCAGATGCGTGAACCCGGTTTCTGGTGGAAGACGCCCGGAATCGCCGCATGGCTGTTATCGCCGTTCGCCCTGATCTACGGGGCGGTTGCCGGATGGCGCATGCAGCGCACGGGATTTCGCGCCGGCGTTCCGGTGATCTGCGTCGGCAATTTCACCCTTGGCGGAACCGGCAAGACACCGGCCGCGATAGCCATCGCAGCGGAGCTTGCGGCGCAGGGCCAGACGCCGTTCTTTCTGACGCGCGGCTATGGCGGTCGCCTCCCCGGCCCGGTCCAGGTCGATCCAGCCTTGCATCGGGCCTCCGATGTCGGGGACGAGCCGCTGCTGCTCGCCCGTCACCGGCCGACCGTCGTCGCGCGTAACCGCGCCGTCGGCGCCGCCTTCGCGCAGGCGGCCGGCGCGAGCGTGATCGTGATGGATGATGGATTGCAGAACCCATCGCTGCACAAGGACGTCTCGATCGCCGTCGTCGATGCGAGACGCGGCCAGGGCAACGGCCAGGTGTTTCCGGCGGGTCCGCTGCGCGCACCGCTGGCCACGCAGCTTGGGCGCATCCATGCCGTTCTCATCGTCGGAGAGGGCATCGGCGCCGCGCCGCTTGCCGATCGCGTCCGCACACTGGGGCACCCGGTGCTGCACGCGCGCCTCCAGCCCGCAGGCGATCCTCTACCAGTGGCTGGCACCCACGGCGTCTACGCCTTCGCCGGAATTGGCGACCCCGAAAAATTCTTCATGACGCTCACAGCCGCCGGGTTCGCGCCCGAAATTCGCGAACCCTATCCGGATCACCATCCCTACACGGAACAGGACGCGCGGCGCATCCTCGCACGCTGCGAGGCGGGAAAGCTCACGCCCGTGACCACCGAGAAGGATCTGATGCGGCTCTCCCGACAGGACGGTGCTCGCGGCAGGCTTGCAGCCATCGCGAAGGCGCTTCCGGTGACTCTTGTACCAGAGGATCCGGCCTTGCTCCTGAGGCTGCTGGACGCGGCGCTCGGACGACCGCGTTAGCTGCCCTGCAGCCGTTGCAGGACCGCGTCAGGCGACGCATAGGCCTCCTGCAGGTCGACGCTCCAGTATTTCAGTTCCTCGAGCGGGATGGGAACATTGGTCACCGCGCAACGCACGAACGCGCCGGGCCGGACAATGCGGAAATCGCCGTCCAAAAACTTCACCTCGGCCTCACCGGCCATTGGCGGGGTGCGATCGAAGCGGGTCAGCACACAAATACCTCCTGATTCCGGGCTCGGGAGCCGGGAATGCGGTGACGATCAACAACAGGTTTCAACATAATGGCAAGGCGACGAAGGTCAAAGGGACTCCCCGCCGCTTTCCGGCCATCATACCTCTGTCGGATGGCTTCGAGGCCGATCTAAGACCTGCCATGCAAAAAGCGATCCTTGTTGCGATCCTCCTGGGCCTGCTCGGCAGCGCACAGGCTGCGGCGGCTCCGGAAACGATCCAGCTGCCATCGCAGAACCCGCCGTTGCAGGCGCTGATCTATCGTCCGCAGGGTGCCGGACCTTTCCCTGCGATCGTGGCATTGCACGGCTGCGACGGCCTGAAATCAAGTACGGACCATGTCCGCAGGGAGGTGGAAGACTGGGGCCAACGGCTTTCGGCAGCCGGCTTCGTGGTGCTGTTCCCGGACAGCT
The DNA here is from genome assembly GCA_023387555.1 of Pseudomonadota bacterium. Classification (GTDB taxonomy): domain Bacteria; phylum Pseudomonadota; class Alphaproteobacteria; order Rhizobiales; family Xanthobacteraceae; genus Pseudorhodoplanes. The sequence continues at coordinate 2,667 of JAEWHY010000328.1, read as the reverse complement.
ATGGCTCGCGCGGCCTTTCGCACCAGTGCAGCGCCAAGACACTGCAGATCAGGCCCGACCGTGAGCGGGTCGCGGATGCCCATGCCGCGCGAGACTGGCTGCAGCAGCAGGACTTCATTCGCAAGGACCGGATCAGCCTTCTGGGGTGGGCCAATGGCGGCATTGCAACATTGTGGGCGGTGCGCCCGCATTCCGAGCCCGACGACGAGCGCCCGGATTTTCGTTCGGCAGCAGTGTTCTATCCGGGCTGCCGGCGGCTCGGTGATACCGCGTGGAGCGCACGCATCCCAACTCTGATCCTGGTCGGTGCACTCGATAACTGGACGCCGGCAAAACCCTGCGAGGATATGGTCAGGGACGCGCGGGGGCGATCGGCGCAGGTCGTCATCGTCAAATACAAGGGCGCGCATCACGCCTTCGACCGGGACAACCTGCCGGTCCGGCAGCGCCGCCAGATTGCGTTTGCGCCGGATCCGGGCGGACGCGTGACCGTCGGCACCAATCCGGAGGCACGCGCCGATGCCATCAAGCGCGTTCCGCGATGGTTCTCGCGCTGAGGCATCCGTGCTGTGCCGGCTGACGGGCTCAGCGACGCGATGACCGGTCCGCCTGAACCCTGTTCATTCAAAAAGACTGCCCTGCCCTGACGGACCGCCGCGCTGCTTCGACTTGCTGCGCGGCTCCCTGTCTGCAGTGGCACCAGCGCGGCCATCGGCGAATTCAATCTCGAGCGACATGCCGGGCTGAACCTGCGAAGCGGCATGCAGCGGAAATCCCTTGCCGTCGCGGACAAGCGCGAAGCCGCGGCTCAGCACCGCGCGATAGGAGAACGCGTTCAGCAGCTTGTCCGCGGATACCAGCCGGTCCCGCCGCCGTTCGAAATAGACCTTGCGCGACAGCGTACCGCGCTGGCCCAGTGTGGCGATCCACTCGCGGCATCGCACGAGGCGCGTGAGCAGAAGCTGCGGCGAAAGCCGTCCGGCAATGCGCTCGAATTGCCGATGATGGACGTGCGCGTTGGCGCGCAGTGCACGCGGCAGCCGGTCCGCGGCGGAATCAAGCCGCTGACGCGGCACCGCCAGAAGATTGTCGAGCGAGGGCAAGGCGCGTGCGGCGGCGCGCAACTCGGTGCGGCGCGCCTCCTGCCCGCGCAGCCAGCAGGCCTGCACCCGCCGCGCCTGTGTCGCGATCCGCATCAGGAGGTCGGAGCGGACCGGCACCGCCATCTCGGCGGCCGCGGTCGGCGTCGGCGCACGCCGGTCCGAGGCGAAATCGATCAGCGTGATGTCGGTCTCGTGCCCGACCGCGGAGATCAGCGGGATCATGCTGTCGGCTGCCGCGCGCACCACGATTTCCTCGTTGAAGCACCACAGATCCTCAAGCGAGCCGCCGCCACGGGCAACGATCAGAACATCAGGCCGGGGGATGTCCCCGTCCTCGGGCAGAGCATTGAAGCCCTCGATTGCGGCTGCAATCTCTTCCGCTGCGCCGTCGCCCTGCACCCGCACCGGCCAGACCAGCACATGGCGTGGAAAGCGATCGCTGAGCCGGTGCAGAATGTCGCGGATCACAGCGCCGGTGGGCGACGTCACCACACCCACCACCGTCGGCAGGAACGGCAGCAACTGCTTGCGCGCCTCGTCAAACAGACCTTCCGCCCCGAGCTTCTTCTTGCGCTCCTCGAGCAGCATCATCAGCGCGCCGGCGCCCGCAGGTTCCAGCGTCTCGATCACGATCTGGTAGTTGGAACGACCCGGATAGGTGGTGATCTTGCCGGTGACAACGACCTCGAGCCCCTCCTCCGGCTTGAACCGCAGGCGCCCGAGCACGCCCTTCCAGATCACCGCATCGAGCCGCGCCCCCTCGTCCTTGAGCGCAAAATAGGCGTGGCCGGAGGAATGCGGCCCGCGGTATCCGGAAATCTCGCCACGCACCCGCACATAGCTGAAGTTGTCCTCGACCGTGCGCTTGAGCGCCTGCGAGACCTCCGAGACCGTCAATTCCACAACATTGACGCGGGCCGTGTCTGTCATGTCACCGATTCGTTTGCGGGGCTGGTGTCCCGAATCCGAAGTCCGCTTCAACCTGCGGCTTGGTCCGGGGCGGACTTCGGATTCGACGGACACCAGCGACTTTGTTGATTCTAGTGTGGTTTGGTTCGGAAATCCGCTTGACGGACTTGCAGCAAGCATGCAGCGGATTTCCGAACCACCACACTAACCTTCATGCTACACGAACGGCCACGAAATAAGGCTTTTTGCAACGAATGAATATCCTTCTGCTCGGGTCCGGCGGGCGCGAACACGCGCTGGCCTGGAAAATGGCGGCGAGCCCGCTGGTGGACCGTCTCTATTGCGCGCCGGGCAATGCCGGGATTGCGCAGGAGGCCGAATGCGTGGCGCTCGATCCGGCCGACCACGCGGCGGTGATCGCGTTCTGCAAGCAGAACAGGATCGACCTCGTGATGGTCGGGCCGGAAGCGCCGCTGTGCGCGGGCATCGTCGACGATCTCGAAACCGCCGGGATCAAGGCGTTCGGCCCGACGAAATTCGCAGCACGCCTCGAAGGCTCGAAAGGCTTCACCAAGGATCTGTGCCGCGCCAACGCTATCCCGACCGCGGCCTATGAGCGCTTCACCGCACCGGAGCCCGCGAAGGAATACCTCCG
>JAEWHY010000301.1 GCA_023387555.1 Pseudomonadota bacterium | reverse complement strand
ACCATGAAGATGATCAGCAGCACCAGCATGACGTCGACCATCGGGGTGACGTTGATCTCGGCCATGACCGGCTTGCGGGTATGCCGCCGCCGGCTGCCGCCCTGCACCCCCGCGCTGCCGCCGCTCCCCGCCCCCATCGATCAGGCTCCGCGCTCGTCGATCTGACGGGACAGGATGGCGGAGAATTCGTCGGCAAAGCCCTCCAGCCGATGTGCCTGTTTGTTCACGTCGGCCACGAACTTGTTATAGAAAATCGTCGCCGGAATGGCGGCAACAAGGCCGATCGCGGTTGCGAACAACGCTTCGGCGATGCCGGGCGCGACCACCGCGAGCGAGGTGTTCTTCGAGGCGGCGATCGACTGGAAGCTGTTCATGATGCCCCAGACGGTTCCAAACAGTCCGATGAAGGGGCCGGCCGATCCGACCGTGGCCAGGACCAGCAGCCGGCGCTCCAGGCGGTCGATCTCGCGGGTGATGGTGACGTCCATCACCTTGTCGATCCGCTGCTGCAGGCCGGCGAAGGAGCGGGCCTGACCCTCGAAGCTGCGCTTCCATTCGCGCATGGCGGCAACGAACAACGCGGCCATCGAGTGCGTCGGCTTGGCCGAGAGCGTGCGATAAAGTTCCTCCAGCGACTGGCCGGACCAGAACGCCTGCTCGAACCGGTCCATCGCCCGCTTGGTGCGGGCGAGCAGCAGGTACTTGTCGATAGCAATTGCCCAGACCCAAATCGAACAGGCCAGCAGCCCGATCATGACGGCCTTCACGACCCAGTGTGCCTGCCAGAACAGGCCCAGCATGGAAAGGTCGGCGTGTACGGGCAAAGCCGACTGCGCAACGTCGGCTGGGTTCATGGATGTCTCTCCGGTTTCGCGTGCATCTCGTTCGGCGGCCCGACGAATCGTCGCACGCCATGCCGGACCAAATCGGATGAACCGCGACGCATCCCTCGCCGGGCGCGTCACCCAGATCCGATTGTCACGAAGACGCCGCCGTCCACCACCACCGGCAACCGACGAAATCCCCGCGAAACTTGGCCAAACTAGGGCGCGGGCGGGCCTCCCTTCGCTCCTAACCAGCGCCCATTGTGGTTAAGGATCGGTTACAGGTTTGCGATCAATTCTTCTTGTGGCGCAGCGCTTCGCAGCGCCGCGTCGCGGGGTCCCGGCATGGCAACAGTTTTCGTTCTGGCTGCGAACCTGCTGCCGCTCGCAGGCGTGTGGTTTTGGGGCTGGGACGCGTTTCTCGTCCTGATGGTGTTCTGGGGCGAGACCGTGATCGTTGCCGGCTGGACGCTGGCGCGGATCGCCACCATGCCGGACCCCCATGCTGCCCCCGGCGAGACCTCACGGGGGCGCAAGCTCGCCAATCTCGGGAAGACCGCGTTTTTCGCGCTGCATGCCGGGATGTTCATCGCGGTGCATCTGCTGTTCCTGCTGACGCTGTTTTCGGGCGACTGGGCGCGGCAGATGGACGGGCCGCTGGCCTTCATCGACGCGCTGTTCATCAAGTCAGGCGCCTGGGTGGCGCTGGTTTTCGCCTTCATCGCGGGACTGATCGGGTTCGTCACCGCGATCCCGCAACCGACCGTGGTGACGGCGCTGTCGCTGCGTCTCGGCCTCAGGGTTCCAGCCGCCAGCGGCAAGGATGAGCTGGGCCCGATCCTCGGCGCGCTCTACACGCGCATCATGGTGATGCAGTTCGGGATCATCCTCGGCGGCTGGCTGGCGCAGCACTTCGGAAACCGGGCGCCGCTGGTCATTGTGATCGTACTCAAAACGCTGATCGAAATGCGCGGAGGCTTGCCGTTCAAGGCGACCATGAACGGCAAGACCCTGAGCGACGACACCCAAGCGTCGCGCTAACTTTTTCGCATGGCCGGTCTGGACGCAAAGAAAACGCCCGCCGGCTGAACACCGGCGGGCGCTTTTCGGGGCGCAACGATACGCGGAACTGTTACGCCTGCGAAGACGACGGCGGCGTGACGTCGGGGCGACCGCGACGCTCGGCCATGAACTGGTCGAACTCGGCCTTGTCCTTGGCCTCGCGCAGACGCACCAGGAAGTCCTGGAACTCACGCTGCTCGTCCTCGAGCCGGCGCAGGGTCTCGGCGCGATATTCGTCGAAGGCGCGGTTGCCGGAAGACGGGGGCGACCAGAAGCCGCCGCGACCTGCGACACCCGCATCACCCTGCATGCGGGTGCGCATGCGGTCCATCTTCTCCTGCATGCGGGCCATTTTGCCCTGCCAGCGTTCCATGCCGTAGCGACTGCAAGCCATTCGACCGCTCCATACCGTGAAGGCCAGGAGGGCGAGCCCGATTGGCCACCACACGACGAAGCCGAGGACCGTCAGAAGGATCCATCCGCCCCTGCCGTAATCGTCGATCTTCTCCGTGAGTGTCATCGCGTTCATCGCATCCCTCATGGCTCAGATGTAAATGTTAATAACATTCACATAAAGGCGGTACTGACTGCCGTCAAGACCGGCGCTTCACGTCTGCGTCATTTCCGCTTGCCCGGAAGGCTCATCGCCCGTGCAGGCCAAGACCACTCAGATAGACAAGGACTCCCGCTTCCAACAGGTCCTCGGCCGACATCGGCAGCGCACGTTGTGACGCATCGCCGCGCGCGAACAGCGAGGCGATGCCGTGCGAAAGCGCCCAGACGTGGAGCGCCATCATCAGCGCCGGCGGCCGCTTGCCCTGTGGCAGCAGCGCGGAGAGGGCTTCGCAGGCGCGCCGCACGATGGCGAAGGCGCGATCTCCGGCGGCCCGCAGTTCCGGATTGGCGTCGACCGGAATGCCGGCCTCGAACATCGCCGAATAGAACGCCGGTTCCGAGCGCGCGAAGGCCAGATACGCCTTGCCGAGCCGCTCGAACGCAACCCGGGGCTCCGGCTTGCCATCGTCCCATGCCCGCTCGAGACGCTCGGCAAACGCGTCGAACCCGCGCCGGGCGACGTCGGACAGGAGTTCGTCGCGATCGCGGTAATGCCGGTACGGGGCTGCCGGGCTGACACCGGCCCAGCGCGCGGCATCGGCGAAGGTGAAGCCGGCCGGCCCCTTCTGCGCGATCAGGTCAAGCGCCGCCCGCACCAGGGCTTCCTTCAGGTTGCCGTGGTGATAGCCACGCTCGCCGCCGTCACGTTTCCAGACCATGTGAAGCGGATTAACATGCGTCGGCAGGCGCCGTCGATGGGAGCGCCGGAACAATCCGGCGGAACCTGTCGGGCTCGTGCCGGGACAGGCTATTCCGCCGCTTCGCGATGGGCGCGCGCCAGACGGATCAGCGCGTCATCATCAACGGTCTCGATCGGCGCGAAATCGCGATGCGCGATGTACTCCGGCCGCGTCGGCTTGCGGATGTAGTTCGAGACCGCATTCAGCGTCAGGTAGACGATCTTGCGCGGATACGGCGTGATGTTGCCGGCCGAGCCATGCACGAGGTTGCCGTGGAACATCAGCATGCTCCCCGGCTTGCCGGTCGGCGCCACGATCCCACCCTCGTTGACCAGCCGGGTCACGGTGTCCTCGTCGAGCGTCCATAACGGATAGGATGTGGTTTCGAGATCGTGCGACGCCTTAAGATCGCCGGCGGTCTGGCTGCGCGGCACCAGCATGAGCGGGCCGTTGATCGGCATCACCTCGTCGAGAAACACCGCGATGTTCATGGCCCGCGGCTCCGGCATGCCGTCATCGCGCTTCCAGGTGCCGTAGTCCTGATGCCATTGCCAGACCTCGCCGGTGAAGGCGGACTTGGCGTTGATCTTGTACTGATGCATGTAGACCTTCTCGCCGAAGATCTGCTCAACCGGTTCGATCATGCGTGGATGGGCGCCGAGCAGGCGGAACGCTTCGTTGTAGAGATGCGCTGCGAACGCCGTGCGCGGCGCACCGCTCTTCTCGCGCCACACTTCGGGGCGCTCGCTGTCATAGATCGCGATGGCCTCGCGGCGCAGCAGGTCGACCTCCTCGGCGTCGAACAGCTCGGGCAGCAGCAGCCAGCCTTCGGTATGGAATTGGTCGAGTTGCGCTTGTGTCAGTCGCACCGCTTCCTCCTGATCGCTGTTGTTTTATGCTGTTGCTACAATTCAAGGTCGCAGCCCGCCCCGCTGTCAAGGCGCAGCGCAACGC
>JAEWHY010000463.1 GCA_023387555.1 Pseudomonadota bacterium | reverse complement strand
GCGCGCGACCCTCATGGACACCACGCGCTGCCCCGCGCGAAATGCGCAGGCGAAGCAGCACCGTGGGTCTTCTACCCGAGCCGATGATTCTGCGTCCCCCCAATTGTTGCAAAAACGACATGACAATGCGGCGCAGCCGAGGCATTCGGCCGCGCCGCCAATGTGGAACTGGCGCCTAGCGCCCCCAGGGACCGCCGGGCCGCGGGCCGCTGCTGCGGCCGCCCCACGGGTCTGCCGCGGAACCCGACGCCGGGACGCTGCCGGAGCGCGCGGTGGCGGCATAGCTGCCGCCGCCGCCAGAATAGCCGCCGCCGAATCCACCCTGGCCCATCTGGCGCGACAGTTCCTGCAGCGCCGCGATCCGGTTCTCGGTCGCCGGATGGGTCGAGAACAGGTTGTCCATCCGCTCGCCCGACAGCGGGTTGATGATGAACATATGCGCCAGCGCCGGATCGCGTTCGGCGCGCTCGTTCGGGATCGCGTGCGCGGCATTGGAGATCTTCGCCAGCGCCGAGGCGAGCCAGACCGGCTGGCCGCAGATCTGCGCGCCCAGCTTGTCGGCGGAATATTCGCGGGTGCGGCTGATCGCCATCTGCACCAGCATCGCCGCGATCGGCGCAAGGATGACCATCGCCAGCGTGCCGATGATCCCCATGCCGCCGTTATTGCTGCCGCGGTTGCCGCTGAAGAACATGCCGAATTGCGCCAGCATGGCGATCGCACCGGCAATGGTCGCGGTGATCGTCATGATCAGGGTGTCGTGGTTCTTGATGTGCGCCAGTTCGTGCGCCACCACGCCCGCGACTTCCTCGCGGGTCAGCCGCTCGAGCAGGCCGACGGTGACCGCGACCGCGGCGTTTTCCGGATTGCGGCCGGTCGCGAAGGCGTTCGGCTGCGCCTCGTCCATCAGATAGACCTTCGGCATCGGCATCTGCGCGCGTGCCGCAAGCTCGGCGACCATGTTGTAGAGGTCCGGGGCCGTGCGCGCGTCGACCTCCTGCGCGCCGGCCATCGACAGGACCATCTTGTCCGAGTTCCAGTAAGTGAAGATATTCATGCCGGCCGCGACCACGAGCGCGATCATCGCGCCGCCGGCACCGCCGATCAGATAGCCGACACCCATGAACAGGGCCGTCAGGCCTGCCAGCAGCATGGCTGTCTTGAAGTAGTTCATTGTTACCCTCCAGACCGGGTCCGCGCGATTCGCGCGATGACCTGGCCGCGACAAAGGATGGGAACCGGTTAAGGTTCCTGCAAGACCGCGCGTCACTGCGACGCTCCGAATGGTATTTCGTCCTTGCAACCTCAGATTGTGATTGCGAATCGGTTCGGACTCTGGTCCTATAGGATCATGTTCCTTCAGACGAGATTAATGTCCGGACCACCGGTCGCCGTCCTGATCGGGCTGGTGTTCGTCGCCGGCATGGCGGCAGGCGCGGCGCTGCACGCGCGCATCCCTGCATTGCCTGCGGTTGCAGGACATCCGGCGCCTGAGGCGGCGGTCTTACCTCCCCCTGAAAGGGGGAGGTCGGCGACCGAAGGGCGCCGGGTGGGGGTCGATGCTCAGTCCAAATCGGAGCCCCTCCCGATTCCCGCCCCTTCCAGCGGGAGGGAGCAGACCGCGCCCTCGCTCCAGGATCTGCGGCTCGCCGCCGGCGGACATCCGGCCGAGGTGCTGCGGATCAATGACGGCGATACCTTCGAGGCGCGGGTCCATGTCTGGCCCGGCATGCAGGTGACGACCAAAGTGCGGCTGCGCGGCATCGACGCCGCCGAATTCCGCGCGCAATGCGCCGAGGAATATCGCCTCGCCACCGCGGCGCGCGATGCGCTGGCGCGCATGCTGGCCGAAGGCGGCGTCACCATCGGCCGGATCGACTTCGACAAGTACGGCGGCCGCGTTGTGGCGAACGCCGCGACGCGGAATACGCCGGATGTGTCCGAGGCGCTGCTGAAGACGGGGTACGTGCGCGCCTATGATGGCGGGCGGCGCGAGAGTTGGTGCGGTAGCCCGCGGCGTGGTTCGTAGCCCGGATGAGCGCAGCGAAATCCGGGATTGCTCCCCCCGCATGTCGCTGCGCTCATGCGGGCGACGCACCGTGATTGCGATGACGTCGGGCGAAGTCGAAAGCGGATTGCGTAGGATGGGTTGAGCGCAGCGAAACCCATCAATGCTTCGACGAAACGAGACAGCAAGCGGATTGGTTCGCGGAGTCTGTCATCTACGCTGCGCGAAGCACGGTGGTCGGAACGAAATTGCACCGATAGCCGGTCATTGCGATTGATGGGTTTCGCTGCGCTCAACCCATCCTAGGTCATTGAACAGGGGGGGATGTCGTAGGCGTAGCCCGGATGAGCGCAGCGCAATCCGGGATCACTCGGCCCGCATATCATTCGTCCTTTGCTTACGCCGCACGTCTCGGCTTAATCGCTTTGAGCGTAGGCCCAAGCTCACGCCGCCGCTCCATCAGGTCGTAGTCGGTCTGCATTTGCAGGAAAAAGCCGTCGCTGACGCCGAAATAGCGAGCGAGCCGCAGATCCGTATCGGCGGTGATGGCGCGCTTTCCGAGCACGATCTCGTTGATGCGGCGCGGCGGGACCGCAATCGCGCGCGCCAGCGCGGTCTGCGACAAATCCATCGGCCGCAGGAATTCTTCCATCAGGATTTCGCCGGGATGCGGATTGGGCAACCGCTCAGTGATAGTCGACGATCGAGACATCTTCGGCGCCTCCTTCATTCCATCGGAAGACGATCCGCCACTGGTCGTTGATGCGGATACTCCATTGTCCGGCGCGATCGCCGTGCAATCGTTCAAGCCGATTGCCGGGAGGAACGCGCAGATCGTCAACCTTCCTTGCGGCGTTGATGAGACGGAGCTTGCGTAAGGCCGCCGACTGAATATCGGGCGGCAATCTGCGGCTGCGTTCGCCGGCCCAGATTCTTTCCGTCTCGCTGTCGCCGAAACTGACGATCATTCAAGGGATATAACGCATAACGCTATGCGTTACAATCCTTTGCGTCATTAGGACTATAATCATAATATTGCCATCTTCCCGGGGTTCACTCTGTCCATCCCGCCTCGTCCAAGGGGCGTCTCATGAGCGTCACAAGACGCGGGGCGGGATGCGGTGGCCGTTGTGGGTGCTGAGACGCAGCATCGCAGCGGAGGCCCAAGCTGCGATGATCCGGCCCACC
>JAEWHY010000068.1 GCA_023387555.1 Pseudomonadota bacterium | reverse complement strand
GTCGGCCCGCTGGTGGGTGCCGGCGCCGACTTCATCGCGCTGGGAGATGCGGTTTTCGCCGATCCGCGTGGGGTCGCGGCCGCCACCGCCGACGCCGCAAGCCGCCTCCTGATCACTGAGACGGCGACATGAGCGCAAGGATCCGCATCGGGATGGCGCTGGCGCTGTCGGTGCTGGCGGCGGACGCGCTTGCGGCCCCCAAGAAAGCAACACCGTCGCCGCCCCTTCCCGAGCCGGCGCCGCGTTCCGCCGAGAACACGGGTGACATCGCCTATGCCGCCTTCCAGCGCGGCTATTACCTGACCGCCCTTGCCGAGGCGCAGAAGAGGGTCGAGGCCAATGGCGACCCCAAGGCCATGACCCTGATCGGCGTGATTTACGCCGGCGGGTTTGGCGTCGGGCAGGACGATGCCAAGGCGATCGAATGGTACAGCAAGGCGGCCGAGCGCGGCGACCGCGAAGCCATGTTCTCGCTCGCCATGATGCGCCTCTCCGGGCGCGGGGGACCGCGGGACCGCGACGAAGCCGCCCGGCTGTTCGCCAGCGCCGCCAAGCTCGGGCAGCCGGTGGCCGCCTATAATCTCGGCCTGTTCTACCTCGAGGGGATGCAGTTCCCCCGCGACTTCGGACGCGCCGCCGAATTGTTCCGGCAGGCATCCGAGGGCGGGAACCGGGAAGCCCAATACGCCCTCGCCATCATGTACAAGGAAGGCCGCGGCGTCCCGAAGGACGAGAAGGAGGCGGCCCGCCTGCTCGGACTGGCCGCCCTCGCCGAGCACCTGGACGGGCAGGTGGAATATGCCATCGCCCTGTTCAACGGCACCGGCATTGCCAAGGACGAAGCGGCGGCGATCCAGCTCCTGCGCAAGGCGGCCCGGCGGGGCGCCCCGGTCGCCCAGAACCGGCTGGCGCGGCTTCTCGCCAGCGGCCGGGGCATGCCGGAAAATCCCCAGGAAGCCATCAAATGGCATCTTGTTTCCAAGGCGGCCGGCGCCAGCGACCCCTTCCTTGACGATTATATGGCCAAACAGAGCGAAGAGGTCCGCAACGCGGCACGGAAGGAAGCCGACCCCTGGCTCTTCATCATCGCCAATTCACGCACTTGACGGCGGCCAAGCCGACAGGCACATGGCGCACCGATAATCCCGAAAAGCATTACGGAAAGCCTCATGGCCAAGATCAATGGCAACGAAATCCGTCCTGGCTATGTGATCGAGTACCAGGACACGCTCTGGGTCGCGGTCAAGACCATGGCGGTGAAGCCCGGCAAGGGCCCCGCCTATAATCAGGTCGAACTGAAAAACCTGATCGACGGGCGCAAGCTCAACAACCGCTTCGGATCCGACGAGCGGGTCGAGCGCGCACGGCTCGAACAGAAGGACTTCCAGTTCCTGTACAAGCAGGGCGAAAGCCTCGTCTTCATGGACACCGACAGCTACGAGCAGATCGAGCTGCCTGAAGAATTCGTCGGAGAGCGCGCCGCCTTCCTGCAGGATGGCATGACGGTAACCCTCGAAATGCACGACGAGCGCCCGATCGGCATCAAGCTGCCGGATCAGGTGACGCTGGAAGTCATCGAGGCTGATCCGGTCGTGAAGGGCCAGACCGCGGCCTCCTCCTACAAGCCGGCCAAGATGGACAACGGGCTGCGTGTGATGGTGCCGCCCTTCATCACCACCGGCGAGAAGATCATCGTCGACACCAACGAAGTCACCTACATCCGCCGCGCGGATTGAGTTCTTCTTTCACCTCCTCTGAATGGGGAGGTGGAACTTCATCCCGCGGAAGCGTAGGGGGCGTGCGGCTTCTTCCAATTGTGCTTCAATTGGGCTGCAATTGCGCTGTAAGTCACCCGCCCCGGCTCGCTTCGCTCACCGACCCTATCCCTCCTGGCGAGGGTGAAGACCGCACATGCTCCACTCCGCCCTCCTCAATGTCATGATGAAAGCCGCGCGCAAGGCCGCGCGGCAGCTCAATCGCGATTTTGGCGAAGTGGAGAAGTTGCAGGTTTCGGTGAAGGGGCCTGCGAACTTCGTCACCGCCGCCGACCGCAAGGCCGAACAGACCCTGCGCGAGGAATTGATGGCGGCGCGGCCGGGCTATTCCTTTGTCGGTGAGGAAGGCGGCCGCATCGATGGCCCGGACAAGTCCCATACCTGGCATGTCGATCCGCTCGACGGCACCACCAACTTCCTGCACGGCATTCCGCATTTCGCCATCTCGATCGGGCTCGAGCGCGAAGGCGCCATGGTCGCGGCGCTGGTCTACAATCCGATCTCCGACGAGATGTTCATCGCCGAAAAGGGCAAGGGCGCGTTCGTGAACGAACAGCGTCTGCGCGTCGCCGGACGCCGTTCGATGCATGACGCGGTGGTCGCCTGCGGCCTGCCGCTTCGCGGGCGCGGCGGCCTCGCCGAATTCCGCACCGAATTCGCCTTCGTCCAGGAGCATGTCGCCGGACTGCGTCGCTTCGGTTCGGCCGCGCTCGACCTCGCTTTTGTCGCGGCCGGGCGTTTCGACATCTACTGGGAGCGCAACCTGCACCCCTGGGACATGGCGGCGGGCATCCTTCTGGTGCGCGAGGCCGGCGGCTATGTCAGCGATTGCGACGGCACCGATGCCATGTTCGGCAAGGGCAACATCTGCGCCGGCAACGAGACGCTGCAGAAAGAACTGCTGGCGATCCTGAAACGCGCGCGCGCCGCCGGCTGACCTTCCGCGCAGGTCACGGCCTGCGCGGCATCGGAAAGAACGGACTGGTGCGCTGCCGATAGCGCATGAACGCCTCGCCCCGCGTGCGCTCCATATGCGCTTCGAGGTGCGGGACCCCGGTCGCATAGCGCAGCACCCAATACATGACCGCGGGTCCGATCAGCGCGAGGAAACCGTAGCCATAGCCGCCGGACAGATCGATCGCGATGACCGGCCAGGCCAGCCAGCCGAACCATTGGAAGAAATAGTTCGGATGCCGCGACCAAGCCCATAACCCGCGATCGAGGATCTTGCCGCGGTTCGCCGGGTTGGCCTGAAAGCGCCGCAACTGTCCATCGGCGATTGCCTCGCCGATCACCGCGATCAACAGGATCGCGATCCCGAGATAATCCTGCGCACGCATCGCGGGCACCGGATTCTTCGCGGCGAGATAGAGGGTCAGTGCAAGCGGCACCGAGCCGAGCGCCTGCTGCTGCAGGAACACGAACATCCGCCGTCGCGCCGCCGCGCCCCAGTCCGCCGCCAGTCTGGCATAGCGCGGATCGTCGGGCTTCGTCGCGCTGCGCATCGCGATGTGGATGCCGAGCCGGGCCGACCACAGCGCAATGAGGACCGCGACGGTCATTTCCCGTGGCGGAAAATTGTGCGGCGGCAACAGGAGCGCTGCGCCGATCCCCACCACGCCGAGCCCGATCGTCCAGGTCGCATCGACCCAGCCGGAGTTTCCGGTGCGCTCGCGAATCAACCACGCGCCCACCATGACGACGGACAGCGCTACCGCGATCGCCAGAATGGCCTGAAGCAGAAGTCCCAACGTCATGACGGAACCGTACGATGAGCGCCGGAGTTCCGGCGCGACCTGCGAGTGATACGGACGAAAATTCAAACGGTTTCAGTGATCACAGGAACGCTTGCGCCAGCGGGTTCTATTTCGCCGCGTCTGTGCCATATTGAGAGCACGTTTCTTACTGAAAGGCTGGCCAGCGATGGCTCGCAAATTTGACCCTCACAAGCTCTCCTCGCCGCGCATTTTCCTCGTGCGGATGCTGGTGTTCCTGGTGCTGTGCGGCCTGATCGGGTTCGTGCTGTACCGGCAGATTCTCGGCGCCTTCATGTCGAATCCGGGCCTCAATGGCCTGATCCTCGGTGTGCTGGTAATCGGCATCCTGCTGTCCTTCCGGCAGGTGCTGCGGCTCTTTCCGGAGATCCGCTGGGTCAACAGCTTCCGGCTCGCCGATCCGGGGATCGCGGTGGACCGTCCGCCGTCGCTGCTGGCGCCGATGGCGACCATGCTTGGCGACCGGCTCGGGCGCATGGCGATTTCGACCCAGATGATGCGTGGCATCCTCGATTCGATCGCCACCCGGCTCGATGAGGCACGCGACCTGTCGCGCTACATGACCGGCCTTCTGATCTTCCTCGGGCTGCTCGGCACCTTCTGGGGCCTGATCGAGACCGTAGGCTCGGTCGGCAAGGTCGTGGAGACGCTCAAGCCCGGCGGCGATTCCGCTTCGGTTTTCGAGACCCTGCGTGAGGGTCTTGCCGCGCCGCTCGGCGGCATGGGCATCGCCTTTTCGTCCTCGCTGTTCGGCCTCGCCGGCTCCCTCATTCTCGGCTTTCTCGATCTGCAGACCAGCCAGGCGCAGAACCGCTTCTACACCGACCTCGAGGACTGGCTATCGACCACCGTGCAGGACATCGGCATGGAATCGGCCGTTGCCCCCGCCGCGGCGTCATTGTCTCCCGACATGAAGATGGCGATCGAACGGCTGCGCGAAACCGTTGCCGAGACCGGTGGCAGCAAGGCCGCCACCGCGGCGATGGCGAGCCTCGCCGAGGCGATCCAGGGCCTCGTGCATCACATGCGGACCGAACAGCAGATGATCCGCGACTGGTCGGATTCGCAGGCCGAAATCATGCAGGACATCCGCAAGCTGCTGGAAGCGCTGGCGCGGGAGAAAACATCGTGATCGCGCGCGCTGCATGGCAAGGCCCGCGGCAATGGTGACGGTATAGCATGGCACTGGCGCGCAACCGCCGGGAGCGCGGCGTCGATTACTGGCCGGGTTTCGTCGACGCCCTGTCGACGCTGCTGCTTGGCATCATCTTCCTGCTGTCGATCTTTGCCGTCGTGCAGTTTTATCTGTCGCAGGAAGTGACCGGCAAGGACACCGCGCTGCAGCGTCTCAACGCGCAGATCGCCCAGCTCAGCGACCTGCTGGCGCTGGAAAAGAGCGGCCGCTCCGAACTCGAAAGCCTGCTCGGCACCGTCCGCTCCAACCTGTCGGCGACCGAAGCCGAACGCGACCGGCTGCGCGGCCTCGCCGAAGGGGCCGAGGGTGGCGCTGCGGCACAGGGTCGCGCCAATGAGCTTGCGACCGCGCTCGATCTGGAAAAGCAGAGCGTCGCGCGCGCGCTGGCCCAGGTCGAACTCCTGAACCAGCAGATCGTGGCGTTGCGCCGCCAGCTCGGCGCCATCGAGTCCGCGCTGGAAATCTCGGAGAAGCGTGAGCGCGACTCGCAGAACAAGATCGCCGATCTCGGCCAGCGGCTGAATGTGGCGCTGGCGCAGCGCGTCCAGGAATTGCAGCGCTATCGCTCCGACTTTTTCGGACGGCTGCGCCAGATCCTCGGCAGCCGCCCCGACGTGCGGGTCGTCGGCGATCGCTTCGTTTTCCAGTCGGAGGTGTTCTTCGATCCGGGGCAGGCCGTGCTCAAGCCGGAGGGCCGCACGGAGATCGACAAGATCGTCACCGCGCTGACCGAGCTTGAGAAGCAGATCCCGCCGGACATTCCATGGGTGATGCGGGTCGACGGCCACACCGACATTCGCCCCATCGCCAATGCGCAATTCCCCTCGAATTGGGAGCTGTCGTCGGCACGCGCGATCGCGGTCGTGCAGTATATGATCTCGCGCGGCATCTCGCCGCAGCGTCTCGTCGCTGCCGGCTTCGGTGAATTTCAGCCGCTCGACACCGAGAAATCCGACGAGGCCTTCCGCCGCAACCGCAGGATTGAGCTGAAGCTGACCGAGCGATAACGTCTCCCTGCACTGCAGGGGGAACCGCACGGCCATGCCGCAACAGACGGTGAAGCTGCGTCCGTACCAGGCCTCGGACGAGGAGCCTGCGGTCGCGCTCTGGCAACGCAGCTGGCAGCAGGCCTATCCGGACATCGATTTTTCCACGCGGGTGGACTGGTTTCGCGAACACTGGAGCGGCCTGCAGCTCGATTCCAAAGTCGTGGTCGCAGAATACGACGCCGCGCCCGATCAGATGGCCGGCTTTGTCGCGGTGTCGCCGCGCACCGGCTATCTCGACCAGATCGTGGTCGCGCCGGAGGTGCAGCATCTCGGTGTCGGCAAGGCGCTGATCAATGCCGCCAAGCAGATCGGGCGCGACGGGCTCTATCTGCACGTCAACAAGGACAACACCCGGGCGCTGGACTTCTACGGGAAATGCGGCTTCGTGATCGCGGGCGAAGACGTCAACCGAAGGTCCGGCGCGCCGGTCTACATGATGACCTGGCGCCCGGGTCAGGACTTTCCCGAACCCTGAGACGCCCTCAGGCCGTGCCGAACTGCAGCCGCGCCAGGCGTGCATAGAGCCCGCCGGCGCCGGCGAGCTGGGCGTGGGTGCCCTCCTCCACGATCTTCCCCTGCTCCAGCACAAGAATGCGGTCGCAGGACAGCACGGTCGCGAGGCGGTGGGCGATCACCAGCGTGGTACGGCCTTCCATCGAATGCGTCAGCGCTTCCTGCACCAGCGTCTCGCTTTCGGCATCGAGCGAAGAGGTCGCCTCATCAAGCAGCAGCAGCGGTGCATTGCGCAGGATCGCGCGCGCGATCGCGATGCGCTGGCGCTGTCCGCCGGACAGGGTCACGCCCCGCTCACCGATCGGCGTGTCATAGCCCTTTGGCATCCGGCCGATGAACTCGGTGGCCGCGGCCATCTGCGCGGCGCGTTCGATCTCGGCATCGCTCGCGTCCGGTTTGCCGAAAGCGATGTTGTCGCGGACCGTAGCCGCGAAGATCGCCGCCTCCTGCGGCACCAGCGCAATATGCCGGCGTAGGTCGCGCGGATCGGCATCGGCGACATTGACGCCATCGAACGCCACGCGACCGGACGAGGGATCGTAGAACCGCAGCAGGAGATGGAAGATCGTGCTTTTGCCGGCGCCGGAAGGCCCGACGATCGCAACCTTCTCGCCGGGCTTGATGCGGAACGAAACGCCATCGAGCGCCGGCTGTTCGGGATGGGTCGGATAGAAAAAGCGTACGTTCTCGAACGCGACATCGGCGCGGGCCTGATCCGGCAGCTTCACCGGATTGGCGGGTGCCTTCACGTCCGGCTGGACGTGCAGGATCTCGAACAGCCGCTCCGCCGCGCCCGAAGCCTGCTGGACCTCGCCCCAGACCTCGCTCAGCTGGCCGAGGCCGCCCGCGGCGAACACCGCATAGAGCACGAACTGGCCGAGCCGTCCGGGCGTCATACCGCCCGACAGGACATCGTTGGCGCCGACCCAGAGCACGAGGACGACGCTCGCGAAGACGAGGAAGATCCCGATCGCAGTGAGCACCGCACGCGACAGCGAGGATTGCCGGGCCGCCTCGAACGCCGCCTCCACGGCGCCGCGGAATCGCTTCGCGGCATAGCCCTCGCTGGTGAAGGCCTGCAACGTGCGGACCGCGCCGATGGTCTCGGCCGCATAGGCCGAGGCTTCGGCGAGCGAGTCCTGCGCCAGCCGCGAACGCTTCCGCACTGCGCGTCCGAACGCCACAAGCGGCAGCACGATCACCGGGATCGCCGCCAGCACGAACAGCGACAGCTTCGGGCTCGTGATCACCATCATGGCGCCGGCGCCGACGAACAGCACGAAATTGCGCAGCGCCACCGAGACCGATGCACCGACCGCCGCCTTGATCTGGGTGGTGTCGGCGGTGAGCCGCGACATCATCTCGCCGGTCTGCGAGCGATCGAAGAAGGATGGCGACAGCCGCGTCAGATGGCTGAACACCTCTTCGCGGAGGTCGGCGACGATGCGCTCGCCGAGCGTGGTCACGAGGTAGTAGCGCAGCGCGCTCGCCATCGCGAGGACGAACACCACGCCGATCAGCACCGCAAAGTAGTTGTCGATCAGCGCCCGCTCGCCGGAAAAACCGTGGTCGATCATGCGGCGGACCGCGACCGGGATGGCGAGCGTCGCGAGCGCCGCCGCAACCAGCGCGATGCAGGCCAGCGCCGCCCGCATCCGGTAGCGGGTGATATAGGGAACAAGGAGCCGCAGCGGCTTCAGCGATTGCCGCCCCGCCGCTTCAGCCGGTGCGGTACTACCGGCAACCCTGTCCTTTTCGCGCTCCGCCACGAGGGCCATTCCGCCCGGTCTCCAGTGGGTTTGAGGCCCCTGCATGCCGCGTGACGGGAGGCCCCGCAAGGCTGAATCGATGCACCTTGTGCCGGTGGCAGGCTTGCGTTATAGACCCCGCGAATTTTCAACCATCGGCAGGTCCGACAGGCGCGGCATCAAGAGCCCGCGGGAGCCCATTATGAAGTCCGGCATCCACCCCAATTACCACACCATCACCGTCAAGATGACGGACGGCACCGAGTTCGCCACCCGCAGCACCTGGGGCAAGGAAGGCGACACGATGGCGCTCGACATCGATCCGAAGTCGCACCCGGCCTGGACCGGCGGCAGCCAGCAGCTGCTCGACCGCGGCGGACGTCTGTCGCGCTTCCAGAAGAAGTTCTCCGGCTTTATGAAGGAAGACGCCGGAAAGTAACGGATCTTGCCGGAGCGCCGCAGCGGCGTGATCCGGCATTCCGTCTTACCCAATCCGTCTTAGCAATGAACGATGGATCGCCGGGCCCCGCCCGGCGATGACGTTTCTGGCCGGCCCTGCCGCTCGGCCGGCCCCGCGCCCAAGGCGCCTTCCTCCGATAGATCAGGCTTGTTCCGTCCGAGGCGTTTCAGGCCTGCCGCTCGAACGCGGCCTTGAGCATGCCGATCTGGTCCTCGACCGGGTTGGGGACGATGCGGGCCTCGTCGTCGCATCCATGGATTGTTGCATCCAGCCGCCGCACCTGATCGGCCAATACCAGCGAGCGCTGGATCAATGCCACCAGGGTCGCGGGAAGCAGCTTCAACGTGTCTTCGTCCGCCGAAAAGGTCGGCGACAATTTCACCTTGGTCTTTTCATGATTGACCTGCGAGAGCGA
The DNA here is from genome assembly GCA_023387555.1 of Pseudomonadota bacterium. Taxonomy (GTDB): domain Bacteria; phylum Pseudomonadota; class Alphaproteobacteria; order Rhizobiales; family Xanthobacteraceae; genus Pseudorhodoplanes. Next base: position 6,289 of record JAEWHY010000068.1, on the reverse strand, counting down.
CATCTCGCCCTCCTTCACCGCGCGGTGCAGGAGCAGCCATGACGCGAGTTGCATCAGGCGCGTGGTGAGCCGCATGCTCTCGGTGGCATAGGTCAGCGCGGCAGAACGCGGCAGCGCCTTGGATTCCTTGCGGCCGAGCCCGTCGAGATAGGCTGCCGTTTCCTCGACCAGCCCCATGCCGTCGCGGAACAATTGCGCGAAGGCCTGCGATCCTGCGAGCTTTTCCCGAAACGAAATCGGGCTGTTCACTTCTGCGGTCATTTCAGACATCACGCTACGCCTCACCCCAACGCAGGCAGCCCACCGGCTGCTGCAAACCCCGTTTGCTGCAGCGCCGTAGCTTGTATGAGAAGCATAAGGGCTGGGCCCGCATCCGGTAAAGCAAATGAGACACTAATTTGATGTCATAGTTGCCAAGCCGCGCTCCGAAACCTGTTCCGATATGGCACAAAACAAAAAAGAGCCGCCGTTTCCGGCGGCTCAAGTGGATAACAGGGAGGCGTCAAACAGAGTGGACAGGAGCCACTCGATGTCCAGAAGATGGACGCCACCAGTAATACGGGAGAAAGCTTAAAGAGCCCTTAAATGCAAAACGATCGGTAAATTCGATGCGCAAAAATTCATGCATCGGGAACCTGACTATTTCTTGAAGAACTGATCGGCCGCGCTGCGCGAGGACTGCTTCTTCGCGATGTCGGCTTCGAGCCGCGCAATCTCCTCGCGCAACAGCGCGATCCGCGCATTCAACTCGCCGACCGACAGAAGCGTCAGATCCTGCCCGATCTCATGCGCAATTTTTTTCTTCGGCCTGTCGTCGTCATCGAATGCGGGCATGTCGTTTCGCCTCCAGATTTTTGCTGCCGAAATCTAACCGCAGCGACGCTCGATGTCACAGCGCGTGACGGCCGGACTTGACCCGGCAATCCATCTTCACGAAAACGCTTGTCGCTGTTTCGATGGATGCGCGCGTCAATGCTGCGCGCGTCACCTGATTTCCCCGCTTGCAGGACACCGCTATGACCACGATCCCCGCCCGCATGACTGTCATCGGCATCAAGGAACCCGGAGGCCCGGAGATGCTGGTGCCGGAGCAGCGCGATGTCCCGAAGCCCGGCAAGGGCGAAATCCTGGTGAAGGTCGCCGCTGCCGGCGTGAACCGGCCGGATGTGCGTCAGCGCCAGGGTACGTATCCGCCGCCCAAGGGTGCCGGCGACGTTCCGGGTCTGGAGATCGCGGGCGAGGTCGTCGCGATCGGCGAGGGCGTGACGAAATGGAAAATCGGCGACAAGGTCTGCGCGCTCGTGGTGGCCGGCGGCTACGCCGAATATTGCCTCGCCTATGAAAGCCACGCGCTGCCGGTCCCGCCGTCGCTGTCGATGGTGGAAGCAGCCGCGATGCCGGAGACCTTCTTCACCGTGTGGCAGCATCTGATGATGCGCTGCCACTTCAAGAGCGGAGAATGGGTGCTGGTCCATGGCGGGACTTCGGGCATCGGCACCACCGGCATCATGCTGGCCAAGAACTTCGGCGGGCATGTGATCACCACGGCGGGCTCTGACGAGAAATGCGCGGCGGCGAAGGCGCTCGGCGCCGATGTCACCGTGAACTACAAGACGCAGGATTTCGTCGAGGAGACCAAGAAGGCGACCGGCGGAAAGGGCGCGGACGTGATCCTCGACATCGTCGGCGGCGATTATATCGACCGCAATTACGATGCCGCCGCCGATCAGGGCCGGATTGCGCAGATCTCGTTTGCCGGCGCGGCGAAGACCACCGCGAATTTCGCTCGGCTGATGGCCAAGCGCCTGGTGCACGAAGGCTCGACGTTGCGCCCGCGCTCGGTCGCGGAGAAGGCGGAGATCGCGAAAGGCATCGAGGAAAAGGTGTGGCCGCTGGTGGCAGAGGGCACCATCAAGCCGGTGATCGATTCAACCTTCCCGCTGGACAAGGCCGCTGACGCCCATGCCCGGATGGAGTCGAGTGCGCATATCGGCAAGATCGTGCTGACGGTGTCCTGACCGTCGTCTACTGACGTGTCCCCACCGGCGCGCATCGCGCGCGCCGGTGTCACCGCCAACGTCACATCACCAGGAAGTCGAGATGGTCGAGCGCAAGCCCGGCCTTGAGCGAAGCAAACTGCACGCGCGCTTGCGCGCCGTTGCTGTTTTCGCCTGTGCTCCGCCAGAGCGATGATCCATTGCCAAGGGCTGCTGCCTGCAGGGACATCGCCCGAGCCCGTCCGGTTGCGCCGCACCGCATGATCCCTGCTGCCGGAGCGCATCCCGGCCACATTGCGCGCCCTGGTTGAGCGGAGCGTTCCTTCCCCTCCATTCCCCTTCCCATCGGCCGCTCGAACCCCGTATAACTTTAACTTCCACAGCTGCCCGCGGCTGCGCCCCGAAAACGGCGCAAATCTCGGACCTTTCTACTCTGCAGGACGGGGAAATTGTCAGCACGCCGCGCAGACATCATGAGACCGCGACGACCGGCGGGGCCGTGGCTTTATGCGCCACGCGCCGCGGCGACCTTCATGCTCGCCTTCGCCATGTTGTGGCTGGCGATGGGCGGCGCGCGTGCGGTCGAGGCCGTGAATGTGCGCACCGACGCCGCGGCCATCGACCTGACGCTGGCGACCGAACGGCCCAAGACCGACACCGACCGCGTCCAGGTCTCCACCGCACCCGGTCCCGACGGGATCGTGCGGCGCATCGAGGTGCGCGGCCGCGAAGCGGGTAATTCCTGGGCGGTGTTCGCACTCGCCAATACCGGTGACGAGCAGATCGACCGCCTGATCGTCGTGCCGCATTACCGCATGGTCGGCTCGGGGCTGTTCTGGCCCGATCTTGGCCTGTCACGCGTGGTCACGGTCACGCCCAGCGCCGGCGAACGGCCGGAGCGGCAGGACTCGGCGACCGCGGATGTATTCCGCATCACGCTCGATCCCGGCTCGGTCGTGACCTACGTGCTCGAATTGCGGTCCGACAACCTGCCGCAGCTCTATCTGTGGGAGCCGGACGCCTACAAGGACAAGATCAATTCCTTCACCCTGTATTACGGCATCGTCATCGGCATCGCCGGTTTGCTGGCGCTGTTCCTGACCATCCTGTTCGTGGTCAAGGGCTCGGTGATGTTTCCGGCCGCCGCCGCGCTTGGCTGGGCGGTGCTGGTCTATATCGGCATCGACTTCGGCTTCTGGGGCAAGGTCTTCGACATGTCGGCCGGCGCCGAGCGCATCTGGCGCGCGATCGGCGAATGCGTGCTGGCGGCGACGCTGCTGGTCTTCCTGTTCGCCTATCTCAACCTCAGCCGCTGGCACGTGCGCTACGCGCATATCACCATCGCCTGGCTCGGCGGCCTCGCCGCGCTGATCGCGGTCGCACTCTACGACCCGGCGGTCGCGTCCGGCATTGCCCGCTTCTCGCTGGCAAGCGTCGCATTCCTTGGCTTCGCGGTGGTGCTTCTGCTGTCGACCCAGGGGTTCGACCGTGCGGTGCTGCTGATCCCGACCTGGTTCCTGCTCTGCGTGTGGACCATCGCGGCCGCACTCACCATCGGCGGCTTTGTGACCAACGATATCGTCGGCCCGGCGCTGCTCGGCGGCCTCGTGCTGATCGTGATGCTGATCGGCTTCACGGTGATGCAGCACGCCTTTGCCGGCTCGATCACCCACGGCATCGTCACCGACGTGGAGCGACGTGCGCTCGCCCTCACCGGCGCAGGCGACATGATCTGGGACTGGGACGTATCTTCGGACAAGGTCTACACCAGCCCCGAAACCGAGGCGATGCTCGGGCTCAAGCGCGGCGCGCTGGAAGGCTCGGCGGCGAAATGGCTCGACGTCCTGCATCCGCTCGATCGCGACCGCTTCCGCGCCACGCTCGACAGCGTCATCGAACAGCGGCGCGGCCGGCTGATGGAGGATTTCCGCCTGCGCACCCCGGACGGCCATTACCTCTGGTTCGCGCTGAAGGCGCGGCCGGTGGTCGGGTCCGACGGCGAAGTGGTGCGTCTCGTCGGCACGCTCACCGACGTCACCGAATTCAAAACCGCGGAAGAGCGGCTGCTGCACGACGCGGTGCACGACAATCTCACCGGGCTGCCGAACCGCCAGCTGTTCCTCGACCGATTCGAAGCGGTGCTGGCCTTCGCCAAAAGCGATCCCGCGATGCGGCCGACCGTGATCGTGATCGACCTCGACCGCTTCAAGCAGGTCAACGATTCCGTCGGCATGGCGGTCGGCGATTCCATCCTGCTGACGCTGGCGCGCCGGCTGGTGCGTCTGCTCAAGCCGCAGGACACCCTCGCCCGCCTGTCCGGCGACCAGTTCGCGCTGATCCTGCTTTCGGAGCGCGATCCCGGCCGCATCATCGCCTTTGCTGAAAATCTGCGCCGCACCATCCGTGCGCCGATCACCTTCAACGATCGCGAGATCTTCCTGACCGCGTCGATCGGGCTCTGTCTTGCCGATGCGCAATCGCATCGCACCGACGAAATCCTCAAGGACGCCGAGCTTGCGATGTATCACTCCAAGCGCATCGGCGGTGACCGCATCGAGGTGTTCAAGGCAGCGATGCGGGCGCGCAAGTCGGACCGCCTCACGCTCGAAGGCGAACTGCGGCGCGCCATCGAGCGCGAAGAGATCAAGCTGATGTATCAGCCGATCGTTCGGCTGGAAGATCGCACGATCGCCGGCTTCGAGGCGCTGGCGCGCTGGGAGCATCCAAAGCTCGGCCGCATGTCGCCGGCCGAATTCATCACCATCGCCGAAGAGATCGGACTGATCGTCGATCTCGGCATGTTCGCGCTGGAGCGCACCGCGCGGCAGTTGAGCATCTGGCAGCGCACGCTGCACGCCCAGGAGAGCCTGTTCGCGAGCGTCAACGTGTCGTCGAAGCAACTGCTGCGTCAGGACCTGATCGGCGATCTGCGCACCGTGCTGGCGCGCTCATCGCTGATGCGCGGCACGCTGAAGCTGGAATTGACCGAATCCGTGGTGATGGAAAATCCGGAGCACGCCGCGCAGATTCTGGCGCGGCTGCGCGAGCTCGGCGCCGGCCTTGCGCTCGACGATTTCGGCACCGGCCATTCGTCGCTGTCCTATCTGCAGCGCTTCCCGTTCGACACCATCAAGATCGACCAGTCGTTCGTCCGCATGAGCGCGAAGGGTACGCGTCCGGTGATCCTGCGCTCGATCATCGCGCTCGCGCATGATCTCGGCATGGAGACGGTGGCGGAAGGCGCCGAGACCGATTCCGATGCGGTCGAGCTGTATCACATGGGATGCGAGTACGCGCAGGGCTTCGTGTTCGGCCAGCCGATGACGGCGGAAGCGGCGACCAAACTGCTGTCGAACGAGCGCCTGGAAGTCGCGCAGTAGATCCAACTCGCCGTTCGTCCCCGCGCAAGCGGGAACCCAGTGCAAAAAGATGTGCTGAATTTGTTGCCCCTGGGTTCCCGCTTCCGCGGGAACGAACGGAGCAAGGTGCGACGCACCGCTAGAGACTAGGCGTGTCCGGCTTCGCTCGACAGCATGCCGGGCGCGATGCCGAGCTTGCGCATCGCCTTCTCGTATTTGTGCTCGGGCTCGCCGAAGATCAGCTCGGCGTCGGCCGGGCAATGCAGCCAACCGTTATTCTGGATTTCCTGCTCGAGTTGACCCGGCGCCCAGCCGGCATAGCCAAGCGCGAGGATCGCATTCGAGGGCCCCTCGCCGGTCGCGATCGCCTTCAGGATGTCGATCGTCGCCGTCAGGCAGATGCCTTCATCGATCGGCAATGTCGAATTCTCGATGAAGAAATCCGCCGAATGCAGCACGAAGCCGCGCCCGGTCTCGACCGGGCCACCCTTCATCACCATCACGTCGTCATGGCGCGTCGTCACCTGTATGGCCTCGCCCTCAGGGACGACGTTGAGTTGCACCAAGAGATCCGGGAACTTGATGTTGCTGGCACGCTGGTTGACGACGATGCCCATCGCGCCTTCCGCTGAATGCGCGCAGATATAGACCAGCGTCTTTGCGAAGCGATCATCGCTCATCGACGGCGATGCAATCAGCATCTGGCCATCGAGATAGCCGCGCGCCGCCTTGCCGCCGGCTGACTTGAGCCCGAGTCCGGATTTCGGAATCTTCATGCTGGGAGGTTAGCTCCAATACGCGGCGTTTTGAATGGGAAGTTTCAATTTCCTTCACGGGCATTTCAGTGGCGGTCCATGTCCCAAATGCCTAGAGTTCGGCATGCGTTCCGCTCCCATCCGGCTTCCCATTGCCGCCACAATTGCCGTCGCCGCC
>JAEWHY010000450.1 GCA_023387555.1 Pseudomonadota bacterium | reverse complement strand
CTCTGATGCGACGCGGACCAATGTCCAGCCATTTCAAATGGATGCGTCAGAACGGAACGGCGCCAAGTCCCGGCACATCATCAGGACGCGGGCCCGGCGCGTCCCAGAAGAAGCGCCGGTCCTCGATCCCGATCGGCACGTCGTTGATCGAGGCTTCGCGCCGCCGCATCAACCCGGCCTCGTCGAACTCCCATTGTTCGTTGCCGTAGGAGCGGAACCAGGCGCCGCCTTCATCGTGCCATTCGTACTGGAAACGCACCGCGATCCGGTTGCCGTGGAAAGCCCAGAGATCCTTGATCAGGCGATAGTCCAGTTCCTTCGCCCATTTGCGGATCAGAAAATCCACGATGGCGTCGCGGCCGACAAAGAATTCCGAGCGATTGCGCCAGGTCGAGTCCGGCGTATAGGCGAGCGATACCCGGACCGGATCGCGGAAATTCCACGCATCCTCGGCCATGCGGACTTTCTGCCGCGCGGTCTCTTCGGTGAAGGGCGGAAACGGCGAACGTGACATGCAGGACTCCCTGCGCTTGACGAACCGGCAAGAGCGTCTTGCCGATCCGGACCGAGGGAAGTCAAGCGCCCATCACCCGCAAGTCAGGAGCTTGCCGCGTCCTGATCGGCCTTCATCGCGATCCGCAATGCTTTCGGGATCGGCTTGGCGCGGCCGCCGGAAATGAAGGCGACCCGCACATCGGCCTGGACCAGTACCTCATCGCCGCGCATCACCCGCTGGCGGATCGTCACTGAGGCGCCCTTCACCTCATTGGGCTCGCTGATGACGGTCAGGACGTCATCCATCTTCGCCGGCTTGAGGAAGTCCAGCGTCATCGAGCGCACGACGAAGGCGAAGCCCGGCGCTTCCTTCTCGGTCTCCTCGAACAGAACGCGATGGTCGGCGCCGATCAGGCGCAGGTAATTCGTGCGTCCGCGCTCCATGTAGCGCAGGTAGTTGGCATGATAGACGATGCCGGTGAAGTCGGTGTCCTCGTAGTAGACGCGCACGATGAAGGTGTGGCGCCCGTCACGCAGTTCACCATCGAGAGGGACGGTTGGCATAATCGGCAAGCTCGCAGGACGAAAACGCCGGTTATACCAACCTTGCCGGTTATACCAACTCAGCGCGCCGGGCGCGGCTGGCCGGCCTGCTCGACGATGGGATCGAGCCGGAACAGCGCCCCTTCCGGGGCGTCGGTGATGACATAGAGCATGCCGTCCGGCCCGATCCGGACATCCCGGATCCGGCCGAGTTGCTCGTAGAGCAATCGAGTTTCACGCCAGGCTTCCCCGTCATGGTGGAGGCGCACCAGAGCCTGACCGGCCAGCGTGCCGACCCACAGGATCGGCTTGACCCCCGCGCTGTCGACCGCGAGTCCCGACGGAGCCTGCGCCGGCGGCTCGCCGAACACATGCGCCGGCTGCTCCATGCCGTCCTTGGCCTTGCCCTCGCCCACCGGTTTGCCGTCGTAGTGGATGCCGTGCGAGATGACCGGCCAGCCATAATTGCGCCCGCGCTGAACGATGTTCAGTTCGTCGCCGCCCATCGGTCCGTGCTCGACCGCGTAGAGCTGCCCGCTCGACTCATCGAGTGCGAGCCCCTGCGAATTGCGATGACCGTAGCTCCAGATTTCCGGCTTGGCATCGTCGCGGCCAAAGAAGGGATTGTCGGACGGCACGCTGCCGTCGCTGCGGATGCGGATGACCTTGCCGAGATGATCATCGAGACGCTGGGCGCGATCATGTTCCCAGCGGTCGCCGGTCGTCAGATACAGATGACCGTCCTGCGTCACCACGATCCGGCCGCCATATTGCTCGTCGCGCACGGCGGCGCTGCTTTCGAAGATCACGGTCCTCGCACCAAGGCGCCTGTTGTCGCGGCTGAGTTGCGCGCGCATCACCCGCAACACGGATCGCGTCCGGTCGCCGTGGACATAGGAAAAATAGATCAGCCGGTTGTGGGCAAACTGCGGGTCGATTGCGACATCGAGCAATCCAGCTCCGCCACCCTTGAAGATCGGCGGCAAACCGCCGACTTCGCGGGCCGTGCCATCCGGCTGCACATGTTGAAGCCGCCCGACCCGCTCCGTCAGCAGCAGCGAACGGTCCGGCAGAAAGGCAATCGACCAGGGGAACTCGAAGGCGCCGCCGATTTGCACGGGTTCATATTCGAGCGCATCTTTGATGGATTCGACTTCTGCCCGTTCGACTTCAGCCGCTTCGCTCTCGGTGCTGCCGGCGCCGGGCTCGGTATGCGCCATAAGCGGCGCGGACCAGACCGTCATCGTGACAATTGCGAATGCCGTCGTCGCCTGTCGCATGATTTTGCGCCATGCGCCGGAAGTTCGATCTGCCTGCATGCTCTCCCCACGTCGTGATGCGCAGGGATAAACGCTGCGCACCGGACTCAGGGATAAACTCCGCGTATCAACAATGCGTGCGAGCTACGGCCGCATGCGACAATCCGCAGCAAACAGCGCGCCGGCAGAACACGTTACCAGTGCCGCCCCTGAATGATCGCGTCGAGCCGCGCCTTCAGTTCCGGAGGCGCGGTATAATACCAGATGCCGCCAAGAAGCTGCCTGAAGCGCGCGTTGCTTGACGCCTCCGCCTCGATCATGTCGATGGTATCCAGCGTAATCAGGTCCTCCAGCGGCCCGGCCGCGAGATAAGACAGCATGTTCGGATTGGTCTCGAGCTTCAGCACCTCGAGAATGATCGCAAGCGCGCGCTCCGGCTTCTCGCTGCGCAGATCGCGTTCGTAGTCACGCAGCGCCGACCAGTTCCGGTCGCGATCCTTGTCGGGGCATCCGTTCTGCGCGATCCAGATCGGCGCGATTTCGGCCGGCGACAGCCGCGCGAATTCAATCGGCGGATTGCGCTCGTGATGCGCATCGCGCGTGGCCCACCAGCCGTCGCTGTCCGCGATTGCGTCAAGCCGCGCCGCGAGCGCTTCGTCCTCGGTCCACCAGACGACGCTGCCGAGCAGCCAGCGCAATCTGGCATTGCCCGCTGCTTCCCGCTCCAGCCGGTCAATCAGCCTTGCGCCATGCGCGATCATCAGCGCCGGCGTGAACTTGTCGCCGAGTTGCATCAGCGTCGCGGTATCGGTTTCGCGCTTGAGGATTTCCAGGATGAGGTCGAGCGCGCGCTCCGGCTGCTGCTGCGGCAACTGATCGAAATAATGAAAGGCCGCCCAGGTCCCTTCGGTCTTGTCGCGCAGGCCGACCTGCTGCAACGCCCGCCACGCATCGGCAAAATCGGCCAGCAGCATGGCATCGAACGCCTTGCGCTCTTCCGGCGTTTGCGCGCCGGGGATCGGCAGGGTGGCCAGATTTGCGGCCTGTTTGATGACATCGGACATGGCACAGACTCTCTCACGGAGTCTTGGTCGCCGCCGCCGGCGCGAAAGTTCAATCGTCCTGGCTGAACAGCCCGAATTGCGCGATGTCGCGCGACGGTTCGGCGAGCCCGAGATGCCGGAACGCGTGCCCGGTGAGCAGGCGCCCGCGCGGGGTCCGCTGCACGAAACCCTTCTGGATCAGGAACGGCTCGATGATGTCCTCGATCGCATCGCGCGGCTCCGACAGAGCGGCCGCAATGGTCTCGACGCCCACTGGCCCGCCACCGTAGTTGAGTGCGATGGTCGTCAGGTAACGGCGGTCCATCGCATCGAGCCCGGCGCCATCGACTTCGAGCGCGCCGAGCGCCTTGTCGGCAAGCGGACGGTCGATCGCGGCATTGCCCTGCACATCGGCGAAATCACGTAAGCGCCGCAGCAGGCGTCCGGCGATGCGCGGGGTGCCGCGCGCGCGCCGTGCGATTTCATTGGCGCCGTCCTTGGTGATCGCGACGCCGAGCACGCGGGCGCCGCGCGTCACGATCTGCTCGAGTTCGACTTCGGTGTAAAACTCGAGCCGGACCGGGATGCCGAAACGATCGCGCAGTGGGTTGGTCAGAAGCCCGGCGCGGGTGGTCGCGCCAACCAGCGTGAACTTCGAGAGCTCGATCTTCACCGATCGCGCGGCAGGGCCCTCGCCGATGATCAGGTCGAGCTGGAAATCCTCCATCGCCGGATAGAGGATTTCCTCGACCTGCGGATTGAGCCGATGAATCTCGTCGATGAAGAGCACGTCGCGCTCTTCGAGATTGGTCAGAAGCGCGGCGAGATCGCCGGCTTTCGAGATCACCGGACCGGAGGTGGAGCGGAAATTCACGCCGAGTTCGCGCGAGATGATCTGCGCCAGCGTGGTCTTGCCAAGGCCCGGAGGGCCGACGAACAGCACGTGATCGAGCGCCTCGCCCCGCGCCTTTGCCGCCTTGATGAAGATCTCGAGATTGGCGCGCGCTTTTTCCTGCCCGATGAACTCGGACAGCTTCCGCGGACGCAGCGAAGCTTCGGCGAGATCGTCCTCGCGGCGTTCGGCGGAAACCAGGCGCTGCGCGCTCACTTCTTGCCCCGCCAGTATTTGTTCGGCAGCAATTCCGAGATCGACATCACCGAGGGCTCCGGACCGTTCGGCACGATCACCCGCGCCTTCGGATCGTAATCGTGGATCAATTCGCGGCAGGAGCCGCAGGGCGACACCACCTTGATGGTCTGGTCTTCCTCGTGCGGCCGCGGGTGACGCACCGCGACGATGGTGTCGATGCCATGATCGCCGGCTTCGGTGATCGAACGGCCGATGGCGATCGCTTCCGCGCAGACCGCCATGCGCCCGAGATAGGCGTCGATATTGACCCCGGTGATGACACGGCCGTCGCGCGTTCGCATCGCGGCGCCGACCTCCTGCCAGTCGTTGCGATAGCGCCGCGTGATCGCTTCGCTCGCGGCGGCGATCAATTCCTTGTCCTTTTCGGTCAGGCTCGACACGCGTCCACCTTGCTCGCTGCCTGCAGCATCACTTGGCCAGTTCCTTCAACCCGAACCGGATCAGCTTCGCCGTATCCGCGCCCTCGCCCGCCTCGCGCGCGGCCGCTGCGATGGCTGCGGCGGCCTGCGGCTGGCCATAGCCGAGATTGACCAGCGCCGAGACCGCGTCGCGCACCGGCTGCGGCGCGCGGTTGTCGTCCACCGCCTCGGAGAGCCGCACGACCGCCGGGTCGATGTCGCTGAAGGCCGGCGTCTTGTCCTTCAGTTCGGTGACGATGCGCTCGGCCACCTTGGCGCCGACGCCCGGCGTGCGGGCGATCGCGGCCTTGTCGCGCAGCGCGATGGCATTCGCAAGTTCCGAGGGCTTCAGCGTTCCGAGCACCGCCAGCGCCACTTTCGCTCCGACCCCCTGCACGGTCTGCAGGAGGCGGAACCATTCGCGCTCGAGATCGCTCGCGAATCCGAACAGCCGGATCATGTCCTCGCGGACATGGGTCTCGATCGCAAGCGTCGCCGGCTCGCCCTGAGCCGGGAGCGATTGCAGTGTGCGGGCGGAGCAATGCACCTGATAGCCGACGCCATGGACGTCGACGATCACGTAATCTTCACCGTATGAATCGATAAGGCCTTTGAGTTTGCCAATCATTGCCGGATCGGGTGCGAATCGGACCCCTCATTAGAGCACGGATTTTCCGCCACCCTCAGGACGGTTCATGACCGATTTCGCAGCGCTTTTCAAAGAACCCTGGGCGAAACTCGACCCCGACACCGCGGCCATCCTCAATCGCATCTATACCAACGCCGGGGCCGAAGCACCGATCTTCACGCGGACGCCGACGGGCGCGCGCGACCTGATCAACCGGTTCCTGCCGTTCTATGTCTCCGCCGGGGCGCCGGCGATTCCCCATATCGAGGAGCGCCGGATCCCGGCCGCCAGCGGCAACATCCGGGTGCGCCTTTACGATCCGGGAACTCCCGCGCCGGCACCCACCATTGTGTTCCTGCATGGCGGCGGGTTCGTGACCTGCGACATCGATGTCTATGACGGCGTCGCGCGGCAGCTGGCGAAGCGCTCCGGGATGCGCGTCGTCAGCGTGGATTATGGCCTTGCACCCGAGCATCCGTTTCCGGTTCCGCTCGAGGATTGCATCGCGGCGATTCGCTGGGTGGCCTCGCATGGCGGCGAATGGGGCATCGATCCCAGGCGCATTGCGGTGGCGGGCGATTCGGCGGGCGGCAATCTCGCGCTCGCGGCCATGATCGCCTTGCGCGATGCGGGCGCCTCTCCGGTGCGCGCGGCCGCGCTGATCTACGGTTGCTATGCGCCGGACCTTGGCACCATTTCCGAACAGGCCTACGGCGGCGGGCCTTATCTGATCTCCGGTCAGGAAATGGCGTGGTACTGGGATCACTATCTGTCGAAACCGGCCGACCGCAAAAACCCGCTGGCCGCGCCGCTCCACGCGGACCTGCGCGGGCTCCCGCCGCTGTTCGTGACCGCGAGCGAATTCGATCCGTTGCGCAACGATTCCGAGATGCTGGCGGAGAAGCTGAAGGCCGCCGGCGCTTCGTTCGAATTCCGGCTCTGGCTCGGCACGATCCACGCCAGCGTCAACCTGATGGGCTGGATTGCGCCAATGGCGCCGCGGGTCGATGAAATCTGCGCCTTCCTGAAACAGGCGACGGCCTGACGCCTGCAAATTTGAGCTCCGGGCGGGCGCTACCCCGCCGCGATCCTCAGCATCGCGCTCTGCCGGTGATGGGCGTGCGTGACCGCGATCGCCAGCGCATCGGCAGCGTCGTCACTGCCCGGATCGGCCTTCGGCAGCAGCACGCCGATCATCATGCGGATCTGGGATTTCTCGGCGTGCCCCGCGCCGACGACGGTCTTTTTCACGAGATTGGGAGCGTATTCGGCGACGGTCAGGCCGGCCCGCGCCGGGATCAGCATCGCAATGCCGCGCGCCTGTCCAAGCTTCAGGGTCGACGCCCCATCGCGGTTGACGAAGGTCGATTCAACCGCCGCTTCGTCGGGCGCGAACTCCTCGACCACCCGCGCCAGCCCGTCATGGATCGCCAGAAGGCGCGCCGATAGCGCGGCCCGCTCCTTCGTCTCGACCGAGCCGCAGGCGACAAACACCAGCCGGTTGCCCTCACAGGAAATCACGCCCCAGCCGGTGCGGCGGAGGCCGGGATCAATGCCAAGGATGCGAATCGGTCGCTGCATGCCACGTCCCCTTAGCACGGGATGCATGGAAGGCCCGCGCTCCGCCCCATCGCCCGCGCGGACCTCCGCTGGTATGGATCGGTCCGACCGGGGCTTTTCGTGACAGATTTTTCGACAACGGTAGCGAGTCTCGCCGCAGACCCGCGTTTGGCGGCTGCCATCGCCGTTGCGCTGGTCTCGGGCCTGGTGCGCGGCTTCTCGGGCTTCGGCTCGGCGCTCATCTATGTGCCGCTGATGGCGGCGATCTATGAGCCGCGGATCGCCGCGCTCACGCTCCTGATCGTGGACTTCACCGCCAGCGCCCCTTTCACCGTACCGCTGACCCGGCGCTGCAACTGGCGCGAGGTGGCGCCGGTCTCGATTGCCGCCATCTGCACCATTCCGCTCGGCGTCGCCGCGCTCGAATTTCTCGATCCCGAGATCCTGCGCTGGTTCATCGCGATCCTGGTCACGACGCTGCTGGCCGTGCTCGCCTCGGGCTGGCGCTACCGGTCCGCTCCGACCGTGCCGGCTTCCGTCGGCGTCGGCCTCGTCGCGGGGCTCGGTGCGGGAGCCGCGCAGATCGCAGGCCCCGCCGCCATCATTTACTGGCTTGGCGGTCCTAACAGCGCGCAGGTGATCCGCGCCAATCTGATGGTGTATTTCGCCATTCTCGCGATCGTGTCGGCGATCGCCTATTCGATCCGCGGCCTGTTCACCGCGGACGTGCTGATCCTGTCGCTGCTGCTCGGGCCGGTCTTCATCGTGGCGATGGCGCTGGGCGCCTATCTGTTCCGCGGCGCATCGGATCAGGCCTATCGGCGCGTCGCCTACGCGATCATCGCACTGTCCGCGATCGTGAGCCTGCCGCTGTTCGACGAATTGTTCCGCTGACCCGGATCAGGCCTTCGGCGCCTCGCGCTTGAAATCGCCGCGTTCCAGGAGGTGCGAGGCGGCGATCCCGAATACGAGGCCCCAGAACGGCGCCCCGATCCGGAAGATCGGCACGTCCGCCACCGTCACGATGAAACAGATCAGCGCTCCGAAGCTGAACTTGTCCCGGAATGAAATCTGGAACGAGGTCTGCAACACCCGCAGCATGGCGAGGCCGGCGAGTGTCGCGATGAAGGCGGGTGGCGTCGCCAGCAGCAGCCGCGTGAAGAACGGCGCGGTCAGGCCGAAGCCAAGCGACACGACGCCGAGAAAGAGCGCGGCCGTGTATTGCCGGGACTTTTCGCCGGAGCTTGCAAGGATCGCATTGGACGGTCCGGTCAGACAGGTCGAAACCGCGCCGAAGAAGGCGGTGACCATCGAGACCGCGCCGCAGGCAAAGGTAATGGCGTTGACCGGCGGCTTGTGTCCGCTCGCGGTCAGGATTGCGACGCCCTGCCCGTTCTGCACGACCAAGACGGTGATGGCGAGCGGGATCACCAGTTCCACCATCGCCGGCCAGGAAAATTGCGGCGCGTAGACATTGGGTTTGGCGAATTCGAACAGGGTGCCGGCCGGCGGATTGAAGGCGCCGAGCAGCCAGACCGCGATCGCGCCGGTGATCAACGCGACGATCAGGGGCGGCGCAAGACGGGCGATCCGCGGCATCGCCGTCAGCGCGAAGAACGGCACCGCCATCGACAATGCGATCCAGAATCCGTCGCGGAAAGCATGCACCAGGTCGATGCCGAACCGCAGGAAAACGCCCGCGACCATCGCCATCACGATCGGCATCGGGATCGCATCCATCACGCGGCGCACCAGCCCGGTAAGACCGAGCACCAGCATCAGCAGGCCGGTGGCGAGAAAGGCCCCGATCACTTCGGGAAACGACAGATGCGTCAGCGCCGGCCCGACCAGCACGGTGCCGGGGATCGTCCAGAAGAAGGCGAGCGGTTCGCGGTACAGCAGCGAATA